>NZ_BAABFL010000453.1:0-34798 GCF_039540975.1 Kistimonas scapharcae | reverse complement strand
GGCTTAATCCCGACAGATCTTCAGCTGATCAACTTAAGAAAGCGGCTTGAGTTGGGGCGACAACTATGTTGACAAACACCGCAACCTGCAAGAGCCAAGATAACACCTAATGCAAAAAGGATTTCAGGGGTTTTTCTTTTATTGATACTTTCTACCTTGAGTGTATCAATACCTTATGGATCGATTTTTGGGAATTCGGCATCAGGAGCAGGCATTGTGGTAGTAGTCTCTTCTGTAAGGTTACAGGCATGCAATCCCATGACCCCTTTGGTTGGATACTCTGGGAGATGGTAATCCGCCGTATCGTAGCCAGGGCTGGTCTCTTGTACTTTCATAATCCATTAACTCCTCTATAGAATGTTTATCTACAGTGAATGTCCAATTATTTGTTACCTCTCTTTAGAGGTTTTGTTAGAGGAATAGTTTTAAAAAAACTGTTTTTAATACTTTTGTCTATATTTTCAGTGTCAGACTTCCATGTTGACTAAGCATGTTGAAACTATCGTTTACCTCTGTCTAGACAAATAGTAACTAATGTTTAATTAATGTTTTCGTTTTTCAGTTTAAGGAAGGTAGGTTATATGAGTAATGCTTTTTATGAACAATTATCAGAGCAGTTGAATGAGTTAAAACAAAAAGGACTTTATAAGGATGAACGGATAATCACTTCCCAGCAGCAGGCTGACATTCAGGTCACTGGTGGCGCGGAGGTGATTAATTTCTGTGCCAACAACTATCTTGGTTTGGCGAATGCGCCTGAGCTGATAGAGGAAGGCAAAGCGGCTCTGGAAAAGTATGGCTATGGCATGGCCTCCGTACGTTTTATCTGTGGCACCCACTCGATTCATAAAACACTTGAACAGCGTATATCGGATTTCCTCGGGATGGAGGATACGATTCTTTACTCCTCCTGTTTTGATGCCAATGGCGGCCTCTTTGAAACGCTGCTGGGACCGGAAGATGCCATTATCAGCGATGCCCTGAACCATGCCAGCATTATTGATGGCATCCGTCTCAGCAAGGCACAGCGATACCGTTATGCCAACAATGACATGGCAGAACTGAAAGCCCGTCTGAAGGAGGCTGATGCCAATGGTGCGCGGCACAAGTTGATTGCCACAGATGGTGTCTTTTCCATGGATGGCATTATTGCCAATCTCAAGGGGATTTGTGAGCTGGCGGATCAGTATGGCGCCATGGTAATGGTGGATGACTGCCATGCGACCGGCTTTATTGGTGAACATGGCCGTGGTACACACGAATACAATGATGTCATGGGGCGGGTGGATATTTTGACCGGTACCCTGGGCAAGGCGCTGGGCGGAGCCTCCGGCGGTTATGTCTGCGCCCGCAAGCCCGTCGTCGAATGGTTGCGTAACCGATCCCGTCCTTATCTTTTCTCCAATACCCTTTGTCCGGTGATTGCAGCGGCCTCCATTCGTGTGCTCGACATGCTGGAAGCGGGAGGGGAATTACGGCAGAAGGTGAATGACAACAGCCACTACTTCCGCACTGAAATGGAAAAGCTGGGCTTCACGTTGGCAGGCAAGGATCACCCGATTATCCCGGTTATGATCGGCGATGCAGCACTGGCGAAACAGTTTGCAGACCGGATGCTGGAAGAAGGCATCTATGTCATTGGTTTCTCCTTCCCAGTGGTGCCGGAAGGCAAGGCGCGAATTCGTACCCAGATGTCGGCTGCCCATGACCGGGAGCACATGGACAAAGCCATCACGGCCTTTGCTAAAGTCGGGCGAGAACTGGGCCTTATTCAATAATCAATACAGTCGTAGCAGGTGGCCGTCATGAGAACGCTGGCAAAGCTGAAGCCGGAAAAAGGCATTTGGATGGATGACAAACCCGTCCCGGAAGTCGGTTATAACGATGTATTGATCAGGATCCGTAAGACCGCGATTTGCGGTACCGATATCCATATCTACAACTGGGATGAATGGTCACAGAAAACCGTGCCGCTGGGCATGACCACCGGCCATGAGTTTGTCGGTGAAATTGTTGAGATGGGCGAGGGCGTTCGAGGTTTCAGCAAAGGTGATCGGGTCTCGGGTGAGGGACACCTGGTCTGCGGGTACTGCCGGAACTGCCGGGCAGGCAGGCGCCACCTGTGTCGCAATACCATTGGGGTGGGTGTCAACCGCCAGGGCGCATTTGCTGAATACCTGTGCATTCCTGCCGTGAATGCCTTCCCGATTCCTGATGATATCAGCGATGACCTGGCGTCGATTTTTGATCCCTATGGCAATGCCGTGCATACCGCGCTGTCGTTTGACATGGTGGGTGAGGATGTCCTGGTGACCGGTGCCGGCCCCATTGGCATTATGGGTGCAGCCATTGCCCGCCATGTCGGCGCGCGGCATGTGGTGATCACGGATGTGAATGACTACCGGCTCGGTCTTGCAGAAAAGATTGGTGTGACCCGTGCCGTCAACGTCATGAAAGAATCGCTGGATGATGTCATGAACGAACTGGGCATGGTGGAAGGGTTTGATGTCGGATTGGAGATGTCGGGTAATGGTGCGGCGTTTGAGCAAATGCTCGAAAAAATGAACCATGGCGGCAAGGTGGCGTTGCTGGGTATCCCATCTGCCGATACCACGATCGATTGGAATCAGGTGATTTTCAAGGGACTGGTGATCAAGGGGATCTATGGCCGGGAAATGTTCGAAACCTGGTACAAGATGGCGACTATGTTGCAGTCTGGACTGGCGATCGAACCGGTCATAACGCATCACTTTCCTGTGGATGATTACGCCAAGGCGTTTGAGGTAATGGCCAGCGGTCAGTCCGGTAAGGTCATTTTAGATTGGCAGTAGTTACCGTTTAGATCTTTACTTCCCTTCATAAAACGACACAGGTCAAACAGGTGCTATCAACACTTGTTTGACCTGTGTCGTTATAGCGTGGAGACGTGCGATATCCGTTGAAACCCCTCTATTCCGGATAGTATGACGATGAAGTGGTGGGCAAGCAGGTTTTCGTTGTCGCTATGGCTGTTTGTGCTGGTGATTCTGCTGACAGCGTTACTGGTGAGTTTCTATGTGCGTTACTTCCCCGTCATAACCTTACAGGGATGGATTGCCCGTACCTGGGTTGACAATGTCCCCCGGGTCTCGGCTCTGGCGCTGCATCCTGATGACGGCTTGTATGCCACGCAGGAATTTTATCCTCCCCGTGGCACACTGCTGCATATCCAGAAAAATGGTGAACGTCAGTTGTTACTCGGGAACCTGGGTAAGCCCGATGGTCTGGTGGCTTTTGGTGATGGCATCGCCGTAGGACAGGAAAGTGGTATTGCGCCTGTCCTGTGGTATCGCCAGGGTAAGGTTGAAGAACTGTTTACAGGTAACGCCGTAGAAGCCCTGGCAGCCTGGGAGAATCGCTACCTTTATACCGTTGAAGACCGCAAGGGGGGGCGCTTGCTGCGCTACGACCATACTACGAAACGACTCGATGTCCTCTATGCCGACGGTGAAGGCATGGAGGGGATTACCCTGTGTCCGGATGGAACGCTGTACTTTTCTGAAAAAAAGCAGGGTAAGGTCTATCGGTTTAATGAAATCAATCCACCGGAACCGGTGATTGAAGGACTTAAGAAGCCGAACTATCTGCTGTGTACCCCTGAAGGACTCTGGATTACCGAAGATGCCACAGCCCATGCCCGGGTGCTGTTGTTTGCTGGTGGCGAAATATCCGTTATCGCCAGTCATCTACGCAGTGCACAGACTATTATTGAAGCCGGTGAGCGACGCATGTTGGTGGCAGAGCAGGGCAGAAACCGGATTCTGGAGCTGATCAGAGAAGAATAGGACTGCCTCTGCCAACCCTGATTCCTGATCTGGAAGCCTTTCCCATGACACGTTGGCACTCGTCGTATCAACGACCTTTATCCCTGTCTGCGCATGTGCTGTTTCTATTGTTCAGTCTGTTGATTCTGATGGTGCTGTTTGGGCTGTTACGGCTGCTGTTGCTGCTTTATAACATGGATCTTGCCACAGGTATGGGACTTTCGGACTGGCAGCACGCCTTTATCACGGGGGTGCGTTTTGATCTGCGAGTGATAGCGATCATCTGTCTGCCACTGGTGTTGGGCACATTATTGCCCGTGACACTGAATGCGAGACGATTTTACAGTGTGTGGCTCACACTGTGGTCAAGCCTCAGTGTTTTCCTGGGGCTGCTGGAGCTGGATTTTTATCGGGAGTTTCATCAACGCCTGAACAATCTGGTATTTCAGTACCTTAAGGAAGATCCTGCCACTGTCATGAGCATGTTATGGCATGGATTTCCTGTATTGCGTTATCTGCTGGGTTGGCTGGTACTCACGCTGTTATTGTTTTCCCTGTTTCGATGGATTGACAGGCGAACCCGGTTTTATAGTGAGAAACCGACGCAGCAAAGAACGCATGTACTGGCGACACGACTGATGGCCTTTGCCTGTGTCTTTTTGATTGACCTGGCTCTGGCAAGGGGAACGTTTCGCAGTGGGCCGCCGTTGCGATGGGGCGATGCTTTCCAGGGAGAATCACTGTTTGCCAACCAGCTGGCGTTGAACGGGGTCTTTACGCTGAGCCAGGCGACCCTTCAGCATTTCAGCCATTCTGGTGAGCATGCCTGGGTGGGGCTTATGCCGGACTCTGAGGCGATAACGTTGACGCGGGATATGCTGCTGACGCGTGGTGATCAACTCATTGATACTGAAGCGGCTGTCATTCGACGAATCACTCAGCCACCGACTGCCGGTATGATGCCTGGAATCCGTAACGTGGTGATTATTCTCATGGAGAGTTTTGCCGGGCGCTTTGTCGGGGCGCTGGGTGGACCAGAGGATATTACGCCCAATTTTGATACGTTGACGGAAGAGGGCGTGTTATTTACACGCTTTTTTTCGAACGGCACGCATACCCATCAGGGCATGTTCGCCACCATGGCCTGTTTCCCCAATCTTCCGGGTTATGAATACCTGATGCAGCAACCGGAAGGGGCTCACCAGTTTTCAGGGTTGCCCAGGCTTCTTGCGGCGAGAGGATATCGTGATGTTTATGTGTATAACGGTGACTTTGCCTGGGATAACCAGTTCGGCTTCTTCCGTAACCAGGGCATGACGACGTTTATTGGTCGAGATGATTTTATCGACCCTGTGTTTATTGATAAGACTTGGGGAGTTTCAGACCAGGATGTGTTTGATCGCGCCCTTGAAGAGTTGGCAAACATGCCTGAGGACAGGCCGTTCTATGCCCTTGTGCAGACGCTGTCGAATCATACGCCTTATGCATTGCCGGAGCCCCTGCCGGTATCACCGGTGACCGGTCAGGGGGAGCAGAATGAACATTTGACTGCGATGCGTTATTCGGACTGGGCGTTGGGGCGCTTCTTCCGTTCGGCACGCACCTACCCCTGGTTTAATGAGACCCTTTTCGTGATTGTTGGCGATCATGGGTTTTCATCCCCGTTGCAGCTGACCGACATCGATTTATTGCGATTCTATGTGCCCATGCTGATGATCGCGCCGGGGATTCAGGCGCAGTTTGGTAGTGAACGGACAACGGTCGGTACCCAGGTGGATGTTGTGCCGACAATCTTGGGGCGCTTTGGCGAGCAACATCAGCACCAGTGCTGGGGGCGAGATTTGTTAAGTCTGCCTCCGTCAGCGCCGGGGATCGGTGTGATCAAGCCGTCGGGTGGCAGTCAGATGGCAGCGATTGTCGAAGGTGATCTGGCACTTGTATTAATACCGGGATTTGGCAATCGGTTATACCGTTATCATTTGGGTAGCCATCCACAGGCCGTGGCGATACAGGATGAGACTGTGGAGGAAAAAATGCAGAAACAGCTAGAAGCTTACATTCAGAGTGCAACCCAGGCACTTCAGAATAATACTGCAGGGGTTAGGAATTGATTATCTCATTCAACACTATCGTAAATTATAATATTGATGTTAGATTGTGAAATAATTAGGTTGCTTTGAAAATATGATATAAGTTTTTAGTGAATAAATAGCAGTTTTTAACTCCGGTAAGACTATTGGCTGTTGTAAGTCCACCGGAGTTAGAAGTGCAAATGTTAATTAATATTTTATTTGAAGGTCATCAACATATTTTGGGTTTGGTATAGTTCCAAACCAACTTCCATCTCCGCCAATAGTAATATTGGTCATATTTCGCCGTTCTTGCATGTTGGCAATCGTAGGAGCATACTTCGGGAAAGGAAAACCCGATTCAGTGACGAAAGTTAATCCATCTTTGTATAGTTTGTTTGGCCCCAAAAATTCTTTAATAGCATCTCCGCCTCCTCCCAAGGTTTTTGAAACGGCGAAAAATCTGACAGAGCATCTTTTTAATCTATCTTCTCTACTAATCTCTTCAGTGCATTTTTGTTCAATTTGAGGTTTGGCAATATTTATGGACAGCTCAATGAGAAGGTTGGGGATGTTCTCAATATTTGTTTGCAGTTCGAGGGCAAGTTGATGCTTTAGCGCATTACGGGTTAGGCTTAATGTGAAGTTTGTAAAAAAACGTATCGCATGAGTTTTTCTGCATTGATATAAGCGCATCATATCATGATCATTAATTTTGTATGGTTGATTAGAAATTGTTTTTACACTTGTTTCAGACATATTCCCCTTTTCCAAAATGCTTTCTTGTTTAAGCATGTAAGTAAGCATAGATAGAATCATTGGACTTTGCCTTGAAGAGGCCATCAGATTGTTTGATGGGCAAGTGATTTTTTGAACAGCACCAGTTGGCAAAGGCATATCTACTTCATGGATTCTCATAAGAAGTCCGTTCTTTCCTTTTAATGGTATTAATGGCCACTCTACAGATCCGCGCTTCGGATCAAAGTCTTCCATTGGTGCAGCGATATCGCTATGCATACCACCATAGGTATACATTAAAGCAAGGCGGAAATAATCACTTCGAAGTGCCTGATTACATAGCCCAATACGGTGTAGCTCGGTTCTATTAACAAACTCTTTGAATATTTCGTTTGCGTTGGTACAGCCCGTTTCTATCAAGGCGCTATGAAAATCCTTATATAATTGATCGACGGTTATGGTTTCGATCATGCCGGTCATAGTATCCATTTTAGCTTCAGTTACTGCGATAGTCATGGGGTTATCAACCAAAACTTTAACGTTGATGCCGTTGAATTTTGATAACGCTTTAAAGTGCTGGATATTTCTCAAATTCTTTTCGGAAATTTTAGCATTTCCAACCCATTCGAAAAATACATTGCTTGGTATATCTTCATTGTCGAGTTGGCTAGGATGGGATGCATAGAATAATCTCATGAATAAGCTCTTTAATATTAGTTCATCTCTTAACATGCCATAGCATTGCTGACTCTCTAAGTCGACTCTATCAATTTCTGGTGATGGTTGATCGGATGCTAATACGAGATTTGATACACCTTCTGTTACTGTATGTACTGCTCTTTCATATTTTGACTGCTGTTGCCTGTCATCGCAATCATATTGTTTTCTAGAGCAGGTGGCAGAATCAACAGGTTGCTTCGATAGAGATATAAGTCGTAAAAAAGCTTCTCTTGTGATTTTGTGGTGCTGCTGTGAATTGCCAGGAATAACGGTTGAATCCTGTTTTCCTTGTACTTTCATAATGAATAATCCTCTAATAACGGTTTGAACTATTTCCTGCACCACTTTAGGCTATGTTTTTTGGTAAAAGTTCAATGGTTTGTTTTTGCGGTGAGGGAGAGTCTATTGGTTGGTTTTCTGGTTTGAATGTTTTGTTGGTGAATGAAGAGTTCATCTTAAATTGTTAATATAACAATGTGGTAAGGTTTGCTGACTAAATATTAATTGTTATTGTTTTTGGGTCTTTTTTTATTTGTTGGTGGCTATTGAAAGTTAATGTTTTAGATTGTTCTTATTGAAGTTAAGTGTCAGGAAGATGGAATGTCATATAAAAATAATAAGCTAAATTCTTATTTAACGTGGTTGTCCAGTGCCGTTAATTCCGGCACTGGCTAGAGTAGTGTGTTATCCGTTACCTTATGAGCTGATATGGCGGAGGAACTCTTCCCGGGTGGGGAGGTTGGTTCGGAAATCGCCCAGCATCACGGAAGACGTCATGGACGAATTCTGTTTTTCAACACCACGCATCATCATGCACATGTGCTTGGCTTCAATGACAACCGCCACGCCACGTGCACTGGTCACTTCCATCACCGCTTCAGCAATCTGTTGGGACATGTTTTCCTGGATCTGCAGGCGGCGGGCAAACATGTCCACAATGCGAGCAAACTTTGACAGGCCCAGCACCTTGCCGTTCGGCAGGTAGGCGACATGGCACTTGCCGATAAACGGCAACAGGTGATGCTCGCACAGGGAGTACAGCTCAATATCCTTTACGACCACCATTTCATCATTGCGGGATTCAAAGATCGCACCATTGACGATTTCATGAAGATCCTGGTGATAACCCCGGGTCAGGAACGCCATGGCTTTGGCCGCACGTTGTGGGGTGTTACGCAGACCATCGCGCTCCAGGTCTTCGCCCAGTGAGTGTAGGATGTTGCGGTAGTGTTCGGTCAGGTTATCAATCATTCTGAATCCATGAGGTTGTAGGTTGTCGGAAGCGGGAGATGGGTGAGATTCATGCCGCCGTCAACAGGAATGGTTGCGCCGGTGATGTAGGGATTATCCAGCAGAAAACGAACAGTCTGGTAGATGACCTGTTCCCCGGGCGCGAGACCCATGGGAGGTGTCTGCAGACGCCCGGCCTTTTCGGCTTCCCGGTCCTGCTCGTTCATGATGATCAGGTAGGGGGCGATGGCATTGACCTTGATGGTCGGGGCAAACAGTCGAGCCATGGATGCTGTCATATTCTCCAGACCCGCCTTGGTGGCTGAATAGGCGGCGTGTGTCGCACTTCCATGGCGGGTGTTGTGGTCTGTCATGTGGATAATGTCGGCTGTTCCACTGTCGCAGTTCTCAAGCAAAGGTCGCAAACCCCGGTTGATCAGCCATGGCGCCATCATATGAACCTGGAACAGTGAGGCCAGGGTATCGGTATCCAGCGGTGAATCAACGTCAGGTGTGAAGTCGGACGCATTGTGGATGATGGCGCGCAGGCTGTCAGTTTCCTGTTGGATCCTGCCAATAAAAGCCAGGATATTCTCGTTGCTGGAAAAATCCGCCTTTATAGTGTGTATGCCTTCCTGTTGCAATGCCTCCAGTTCATCGTTCTCTGTCCGGTACGTGATGATGACGGGATGGCCGCCCCGTTTCAGTGTCCGTGCGTTGTACAGGCCCAGTCGACGGGCTCCGCCGGTAATCAGGATCGGGGAACGGAAGGTTTCTGCCATAGGGTGTCATACCGTTATTGTTCAATGTGCGGCGGCATGGAGTGTATCACAGCTTTTCGGGATTATATCCCGGCAGTTCCCGTGGGAAATCAGGACAGAGGGAGGCAACGTGGATTGCTTCATAATGCGAAAAAACGCTAAGGTTGGCAGCTGTGCAAAAAACCAAAAATAAAAAAGACAACATGCCATGATTCCGTTTTGGTATCGTATTGCAGCCCTGGTATTTTTGATCCTGACACCGCTCACCGTATGGTCTGGCACGCTGGCGACAGTCAAGGAACGGGGTTTCCTGCGCTGTGGTGTTCATCCGGGTTTGCCGGGGTTTGCCTCGCAGGATGATCAGGGACAGTGGCAGGGATTTGATGTGGATTTCTGTCGTGCTGTCGCAGCGGCTGCTTTAAGGGATGCCGATGCCGTACGTTTTATTCCACTGGATGCGCAGGAGCGTTTCACCGCCTTGCAGTCTGGCGCTATTGACCTGCTTTCCCGAAATACCACTTGGACACTTTCCCGTGATACTGCGCTGGGTTTGGACTTTGCGGGTATCAGTTACCACGATGGTCAGGGATTCCTGGTCTGGAAAAAGCAACGAATCCGACGTGCGACCGAACTGGATGATGCCTCAATTTGCGTGATCGCAGGAACAACCACGGAACTGAACTTGGCTGACTGGTTTCAGCAACAGGGGCAAACCTACCGTCCGGTTGTCATGAAAAACTATGATGCGGTTGCCAGTGCGTTCAGGGATGGGCGGTGTGATGTCGTCACATCCGATCAGTCGCAACTCTATGCCCTTCGTTTACGCCTGAAAAAACCCACAGAGGCGGTTGTCTTACCCGATATGATTTCCAAGGAACCGTTGGGGCCGGTTGTCCGGCAGGGCGATGCCCAGTGGTTCAATATTGTGCGCTGGACACTGGCTGCGTTAATCAATGGTGAGGAGCTGGGGTTGGCGAAGAAAACAATTGCACAGCGTCCGCGTGGTCCGGCTGTGGAACGTTTCCTTGAAATGTCGATACCGGCTGACAGCATGGGGCTACCGAAGGACTGGACCGGGCAGGTCATTGGTCAAGTCGGCAATTATGGAGAAATATTCGAGCGAAATCTGGGGATTCTTTCACCCTTGTTAATGGATCGGAGTCTCAATGCGCTATGGCGAGACGGGGGGATTTTATACGCGCCGCCGTTCCGGTAAGGTAGCGACAAGGTCACCATGATTAAGAAAGTTGTCTGGCCTGTAACTTGCATTACGGACATGCTGAAAAAGAACACAACAAGAAAAACACAGGAATGGGACATGAAAGCAAACATTGATCGCACCCCTGTCAAAAGCCGACGCCGTTCATGGTTGGCCGGTGCTGCCCTTGCTCTGGGCTCAATATCCACCATGGCGATGGGCGCCTCAACACTGGAATCTGTAAAAGAGCGTGGCTATCTGCAGTGTGGCGTGAATACCGGGTTGCCTGGTTTTTCTGCGCCGGATGAGAAAGGCAACTGGTCAGGTCTGGATGTCGAGGTTTGTCAGTCAATAGCTGCAGCGGTACTTGGTGACAAGAGCAAGGTTCGTTATACCCCGCTGACCTCAAAGGAGCGATTCACTGCCCTGCAATCCGGCGAGATTGATGTACTGTCCCGTAACACCACCTGGACTCAGACCCGCGATAATACTCTTGGTCTGAATTTTGCGGGTGTTGCCTATTATGACGGACAGGGCTTTATGGTTAGTAAAAGCCTGGGAGTAAGGAGCGTTCGTGAACTGGATGGTGCGGCCGTTTGTGTCCTTTCTGGCAGTACCACCGAATTGAACCTGGCGGATTATTTCCGTCAGCACGGGATGGAATATGAGGCCGTCAATTATGATACCGCTGACCAGACCGTAAAAGGGTTTGAATCGGGGCGTTGTGATGTGCTGACCGCTGACCAGTCAGGTCTCTATGGTCAGCGTTTGCGTCTGGCAAAGCCTGCCAGTGCTGTTGTTCTGCCAGAAGTGATTTCCAAAGAGCCACTGGGGCCGGTCGTACGGCAGGGCGATGATCAGTGGCTCAATATCGTGAAATGGACCCTCTTCGCACTGGTCAATGCCGAGGAACTCGATATCAATTCCATGAATGTCGACAAAATGCAGAAATCCACCAACCCGGCAGTTGCCCGGTTTATGGGCTCCGATGGCCCCGGCGGCAAAGGACTGGGACTGTCTGATGACTGGGCCTATCAGATCGTGAAGCAGGTGGGTAATTACGGCGAAATTTTTGAACGGAATGTGGGGGATAAATCACCCCTGAAGGTGGCCCGGGGAATCAACTCGCTCTGGAACCAGGGTGGGATTCTTTATGCACCGCCTTTCCGGTAAGTCGAGGTATCCGGTGGTTTTCGTTTAGTCAGGCTACCGGGAAGCCGCCAGCGGAGGTGTCACGCTTTCGCCGCTCCGAAGGGTCTTCCTGACCCTGCGGAGCTACCGCGGCAGTCCTTGCCGCTGCTGCAGCGTGACACCTCTGCTGGCAGCAACGTCATTGCTGTCGTCAGGTTATGCTGAGTCAGTGGTAATGAATAACAATAATAATGCGACAGCGGATTGTTCTTTTGACCTGTGTCGCTCGTCGCTTTCGGATAGAACCAATATTGCCTAGCAGCTATTTCAAGAGGGAGCAGGAATGGGTGTAAAAGCTTCCCATAACAACATGAAAACCCGTTTCTGGAATGATCCCGATAAACGCGCCCTGTTGTTTCAGGTGATCGTGGCGGCAGTTGTCGTTTTCATGGTGATTGTGATTGTTGATAATACGGTCACCAACCTTGAAAAACGTGGGATTACAACCGGGTTTGATTTTCTGGATCAATCCGCAGGTTTTGGCATTACGCAAACCCTGATTGATTTTGATGAATCCCATAGCTTTGGTCGTACGTTTATTGTGGGTCTGCTCAATACCATTCTGGTTTCTATTTTGGGCATTATCCTTTCGACAGTCGTTGGTTTTCTTGTCGGTGTTGGGCGATTGTCGGGCAACTGGTTGGTTTCCCGCCTCTGTGGTGCCTATATCGAGATTTTTCGCAATATTCCCGTCCTGCTGCAAATCATGTTCTGGTATTTTGCGGTATTGCGAATCCTGCCATCACCACGACAAAGCCTGTCATTAGGGGAAAGTATGTTTCTCAATGTTCGGGGTTTGTATGTCCCTGAACCACTGTTTCAGTCGGGAGCCGCTTGGTTGGCTGCCGCGCTGTTCCTGGCAATAGCTGCCAGTATTCTGCTGGTATTCTGGAGTCGGTGCCGTCAGCGTCAGACAGGACAGACGTTGCCTGTTGCACTTGTGTCCATTGCCCTGCTGTTGGGTTTACCTGTGCTTGTCATGCTATTCGGACAAAACATTGTGGTGTGGGAGTCTCCACAACTGAAAGGGTTTAACTTTCGGGGCGGAATCACTGTCTTGCCGGAATTGATGGCATTGCTGCTGGGGCTTGTTTTCTATACCGCGTCGTATATTGCTGAAAATGTCCGTTCCGGTATTGAAGCGGTCAACAAGGGGCAAACTGAAGCGGCCCATGCGCTGGGGCTTTCGCGGGGGCGAACGTTGCGGCTGGTGATTATTCCCCAGGCCATGCGGGTGATTATTCCGCCACTGTCTACCCACTACATGAACCTGATCAAGAACTCATCCCTGGCAACGGCTATTGGTTATCCGGATATGGTCAGTGTGTTTATGGGGACAACGCTGAATCAAACCGGACAGGCCATAGAAATCATCGGCATGACCATGGCTGTTTATCTCATGATGAGCCTGCTGGTGTCGCTATTGATGAATCTCTACAACCGTAAAATGGCGCTGGTGGAGAAATAAGCATAATGGTGAATGACAAGACATTACCGGATCGGCCTGCGCCCGTTGCCCGCAGAGGGATTGTGGGGTGGTTGAGAGACAATCTGTTTGATGGGCCGGTCAATACTGTGCTGACACTGGCAGGGCTGGCGTTTCTCTGGTTTACCCTTGCGCCTTTCGTTCAATGGGCGTTGATAGATGCAGACTGGCTGGGTGATAGCCGCATGGACTGTGACAGTGGTGGCGCCTGCTGGGTGTTCATTAGCTCACGTCTGCAGCAGTTTATCTATGGTTTTTATCCTGACAGTGAGCTTTGGCGGGTCAACCTGTTTTTTGTACAGCTGACGGTTGTGATCGTCTGGGTGTTATGGGACCGCATGCCTGCACGGCAATGGGGGGCGCTTTGGTTTCTTACCGGATTTCCGGTGAGTTCCTGGTGGCTGCTCTATGGTGGTCCCGGATTTTCCGTTGTTGAAACCCATTACTGGGGCGGTCTGATGTTGACCCTGGTGTTGGCGCTTGTCGGTATGGTCTTTGCACTGCCCGCTGGTATTTTGCTGGCGCTGGGAAGGCGCAGTGACATGCCATTAATTCGTGCGCTATCTGTCGTTTTTATTGAAGTCTGGCGTGGCGTACCCTTGATCACCATCCTGTTCATGGCGTCGGTGATGTTGCCGTTGTTTGTCCCCGAAGAGATTGATCTTAACAAACTGGTCAGAGCCATGATTGGCCTCATCCTGTTTGAGGCGGCGTTATTGGCGGAAGTTATCCGTGGCGGTATGCAGGCGATTCCCAAGGGACAGTATGAAGCGGCCGCTGCTATTGGTCTGGGTTACTGGCGAGGCATGGGGTTGGTGGTTATGCCACAAGTGTTGAAGATTTGTATCCCCGGCATCGTGAATACGTTTGTTGCCCTATTTAAAGACACCAGTCTGGTATTGATTATTGGGCTGTTTGATTTGCTGGCGATTGTTCAGGCGGGGTTGAATGACCCCAAATGGCTTGGATTTGCCTCAGAGGGATATCTGTTTGCGGGATTTGTCTTCTGGGCTTTCTGCTTTGGAATGTCCCGTTACAGTCTTGCACTGGAGCGTAAACTCGATACAGGCCATAAGAACAGCTGACAGTCTCAAGTTTAATCAGAATAAAAAAGGGTGGGGATGTCTCTATGGATGCAACAGAATCACAGGTTGAACCAACGGCTGAGCCTGTCATTGAACTGAGTAACGTTAACAAGTGGTACGGTGATTTCCATGTGCTGAAGGATATCAACCTGACCGTACGTCGGGGAGAACGGATTGTTATCTGTGGTCCATCCGGCTCAGGCAAATCGACCATGATTCGCTGTATTAACCGGCTGGAAGAGCACCAGGAAGGTGATATCACGGTTGGCGGTGTCCCGCTCACCAACGACCTTAAAAATATTGAACACATACGCAAAGATGTGGGGATGGTTTTTCAACACTTTAATCTGTTTCCCCATCTGACGGTTCGTGAGAACTGTACACTGGGTTTGATCTGGGTACACAAAATGCCCAAAAAGGAAGCGGATGAAATTGCGATGAAATATCTCGAACGTGTCCGGATTCCCGATCAGGCCGATAAATATCCGGGTCAGTTATCCGGCGGGCAGCAGCAGCGTGTTGCCATAGCCCGCAGTCTCTGCATGAATCCCAGTGTCATGCTGTTTGATGAACCAACCTCTGCCCTTGATCCGGAAATGATCAAGGAAGTGCTGGATGTCATGGTGGAGTTGGCAGAAGAGGGCATGACCATGCTGTGTGTCACCCATGAAATGGGGTTTGCCAAGACGGTGGCTGATCGGGTGATCTTCATGGATGGTGGGCAGATCATTGAAGAGAATGATCCGGACAGATTCTTCAACCAGCCACAATCAGAACGAACCCGGCTGTTCCTCGGGCAGATATTGAGTCATTGAACAGGTTAAAGCGGAGTTTTGCCTGAACGTGGACTGAATCGCTGTCCTGTTTTTCTGTTTTTTCCGCGTTTCATCGGGTATTTTATCCCCCGCCAGTTTAGGCTTTCTGGTGGGGGACCATGATAGAGAAATTTTTTGATACCTGTATTTACGCGGCGCGCTGGCTTCTGGCGCCACTTTACCTTGGGCTGTCGCTGATTCTGCTGGCTGTCCTGATCAAGTTCTTTCAGGATGTGTGGCTCTTGTACTCACATCTGCTGGAAATGCCTGAACGTGATTTGATTCTCCATATCCTTGGCATGGTCGACCTGGTGCTGGTCAGTGGATTGGCATTGATGGTGATGTTCAGTGGCTATGAGAATTTCGTCTCACGGCTGGAAGTGGGTGAGGTAGAGCGTGAAAAACTCGCCTGGCTGGGCAAAATGGATGCCGATTCGCTGAAGGCAAAGCTGGCGACATCGATCGTGGCCATCTCATCCATTCACCTGCTGCGGGTGTTTATGAATGCCAGCAATACGCCGGATGACAAGATCATGTGGTATGTCATCGTGCACCTGACGTTTGTGGTTTCAGCGGTAGGTATGGCGGTTCAGGATCGTTTGCTGGGACGTTCCAAGAAACAGCAAAGTGTGATTATTCACGAGCGTTAAGTGTGTCTGTGGTGTTGTAGTGACGGGTATGCCGGTATCGGCCATACCCGTTTTACGCCCGTGTCGACGGGCTTTCCTGCCCGGCGACACTCCCGCGGCATCCCTGCCGCTGCTGCAAACGGGTATGGCCGATACCGGCTTGCAAGTTCGTCTTATCCTCGATCTATCAGGTGGCAATCCGTGCCTGGGCCTTTTGTGCTTTACGGTGCTTACGCTTGAACCGATAGAGCTTTTCTTTGCCTTCCGGACGTGTTTTGAAACGTGCGTAATTCCATTGGTACATTGTCGGACATTCGTTGATGCACGCTTCGATGGAGGCGTTCATCGCGGTTGCAGCAATAGCGGGATCTTTATCCCTGATCGTCTCTGGCGCCGGTTTGATAACGACCTCATAACCACCATTATCACGCCGTCTGGCGTACATGCTCAGTAATGCCGCAGGGTGAGTACTGGCAAGGTTGTTGACCAGTTTGCCCGTCCAGGCCTGTTCGCCAAAGAAAGGGGCAAAGACGCCGCTTTTTGGGCCGGGTTCCTGATCAGGAAGAACAGCAACAACTGCCTTTTCCCGCAGTACACGGTGCAGTGTTTTGACACCGGTAACGTTGGCGGGAATCAAACCGACCTTGACCCGGCTTCTGGAGCGATAGATCCACCGGTCCAGCGCCTTGATCTTGGCCGGTTTGTACATGGCGTACATGTACAGGTGATGGCGCAGGAAATGATTGAGAATCTCCCAGGTGCCATGATGCGGCAGAATCAGAATGATGCCCTTGTCATCGTCGAGCGCTTTCTGAAGATGCTCCATACCGGTGACGTGTGTAATCATCCGATCGACTTTTTCCAGTGGCCAGAACCAGGTCATGCCCGCTTCGAACAGGGTTTTGCCGGATTCGATCATGCTCTGCTTCAGCAGTGACTCGCGGTCACTGTCGCTGAGCTGTGGATAGCACAACTGGATGTTGGTTCGGCTGATTTTCGTTCGGCGGTTGTTTAACCGCCAGCTCAGCCAGCCGAAACCGGTGCCAAGGGCATGAGCTACCGATAGCGGCATCCATGCGATCAGGCGTGCAATGCCCATGGCAAGGTAAACAAGAAGGGTCTTCAAACAGGTGTTCCTCAAGTGTTATGCGTAAAAATCATTGTTGTGCCAGGTCCAGCATGGCGTGCAGTAACACGTTACATCCGGCTTCCAGGTCTTCCGGTGTCGCGTGCTCTGCTTCATTGTGAGACAGCCCTTTCTCACAGGGTACGAAGATCATGCCGGTAGGTGCAACCCCGGCGAGATAGCCCGCGTCGTGGCCAGCACCGGACACCATCTCCATGGCTGGGTAGTCCAGTTGATCAACAGCCTTACGAACCGCATTGATACACAGCGTGTCAAAGGAAACCGGTGGTAACCGCCATTCCTCATGGATGCTGTGTGTCAGCCCCAGCCGTCCGCATTCATTTTCAGCAATGTCCCGAAAAGCCTTCTCCATGGCATCCAGCACGGATTTATCCGGATGGCGAAGGTCAACCGCCAGGACCAGACGTTCAGGCACCGTATTGCGTGCACCGGGTTCCGCCCGAATATCACCGAAGGTGACCCGTGCCCATGGCGCATGGGTTTCCGCCAGTTGGTAAAGTTTCCGGGTGATAGAGGATAGTCCCATAAACGGATCACAGCGCTGTTCCATGGGTGTAGGGCCTGCATGGCAGGGTTGGCCTTCAATGACAAGGTCAAACCAGTACATGCCCTGGATGCCGGTCAGTACCCCAATCTGTAACTCTTTCTGCTCCAGTATGGGGCCCTGTTCAATATGCAGTTCCAGGGCGGCTTTTACGGGGCGTGCTTTGGCAGGTACGTCACCGTTATAGCCAATGGTATCCAGCGCTTGTTGAAGTGTGATACCGGCCTTGTCGCTCCGTTGCCAGGCGTAATCCCGATCAAATACTCCGGACCACACACCGGATCCAATCATGGCTGGTGAAAACCGTGCGCCTTCTTCATTGGTCCAGACCACGACTTCCAGTGGCGCTTCAGTGCGGATGTCCTGTTCCTGCAGTGTGCGCATGACTTCCAGGCCCGCCAGCACGCCATAGACGCCATCAAATTTGCCGCCGGTCGGCTGGGTGTCCAGGTGCGAGCCGGTAATGACGGGCGGCAATGTCTCATGCCTGCCTTCCCGGCGGGCGAAGATATTGCCCATTTCATCCACGGCTACCGTGCAGCCGGCGTCTTCACACCAGCTTATCAACAGATCTCGGCCCCGCTTGTCTTCATCGGTCAATGCCTGCCGGTTACAACCGCCACCGGCAGTGGCGCCAATCTCGGCCATATCCATCAAGGATTGCCAAAGCCGTTGACCATTGATGCGGAGTCCGGAATCATACGACGATGTCATAGTTACCTCGTTATTGTTATACCAATCACTGATGACACGGTAATGCGTAATGGGGAGCAGAAGAAAAAATCAGGGTCATTGTCAGTACCCACAAAAAACAATATTCCGTAAAACCCAACGTTTTACAATCCCGGCGAACCGCAGGGGGGAGCGAAATGACACTCTATGCGCTGGATCTGTTCGGCACCGCAGTATTTGCCATTTCCGGTGTATTGCTGGCCTGTCGAAGCAATATGGATTTTTTCGGTGCGCTTGTGCTGGCGTTTGTCACGGCGGTGGGCGGAGGAACCATCCGTGACGCATTGCTTGGCAGTACACCGGTGTTCTGGATTCAGAATACCCATTACCTCTGGGTGATTCTGGCCGCCGTCATCGTGGGGTTGGCAACGTTGAGTTGGATGGTGCGTATTCACCGTATCCTGCAGATTTTTGATGCCATGGGGCTTGCCGTTTTCAGTATTGCCGGTGCACAAAAAGCCCTGGCCTTCGGGGCTGAGCCGGTGGTTGCGATCATCATGGGGGTATTGACCGGCGCCGGCGGTGGTGCAATCCGCGATATGCTCGCGGGCCAGGTGCCCATGGTGTTGAGGCAGGAAGAGCTCTATGCAACCCCGGCGATTTTCGGCTGCCTGTTTTATCTCCTGTTACTGTCATGGTCCGTTAACCCGACACTGGCGACAGTCATTGCCGGTATCTTGATATTTTCAACGCGAATGATTTCCGTCATACGTAAAATTGCCCTCCCACGTATCGCGTTGCCCGGTTGATCAGACGTTTGACCGTGGTTTCTTTTATCGTCCAGATCGCTGGGTGCGAGAAGTGGGAATCGTGGCTAATACGTCTATTTTTTGGTGTTGTCCCTACCTGGTAGTACTTTGGTTTTACTTTGTGTCTTTTTGTTGCCGCTTTCTTTTTAGAGCGTATGTAAGGGTTACGCAAACACCACAAAGACCCCGGTGACAGCCCGTCTTGGCAGACAGTAGACTGCCGCCGTCAAAATGCAGAAAACGCCGCAATCACGCTCGTATCCGCATTAAAAAAACAGGTATCTCTCGCAAACGGACAATGGGGCTGCGAGGGAGCCAAGCACTCCGTACTTCACACAAC
The DNA here is from genome assembly GCF_039540975.1 of Kistimonas scapharcae. Taxonomy (NCBI): domain Bacteria; kingdom Pseudomonadati; phylum Pseudomonadota; class Gammaproteobacteria; order Oceanospirillales; family Endozoicomonadaceae; genus Kistimonas; species Kistimonas scapharcae. The sequence continues at coordinate 15,561 of NZ_BAABFL010000453.1, read as the reverse complement.
ACACATTCTGGTGGATGACCAGGGGGAAACATGAACTTCAGGCCGTATCCGGGCAAACTATCTTTGGTGTCGCTGGCAGTCAGCGCGTGCATTGCGAGTGGCGTCGCGCAGGGCGCGGGTTTTGCGTTGAATGAGTTGTCTGCTGGCGCTGCGGGTACGGCCAATGCCGGACGTGCGGCTAACCCGGAAGATGCCTCTATCCTTTCCTCCAACCCTGCTGGTCTTGCGCATTTAGAAGGTAGTCAATGGACGGTTGGTGGCGCTTTGGTCATCCCTAAAGCAGACTTGAAGAACGCTTCTGGTACTAACACTCTTCCGGCATTCAATAATGCTGGTAACGGTGATGGCGGCGATTTTATGAGTGCCCAGTTTGTCCCATCAGCTTATTTTTCTACTCAATTAGATGATAAATGGTCTGCGGGTTTCGGTATTTACGTGCCGTTCGCTGCGGCGACAGATTATGATGACAACTTTGCCGGTCGCTATCTAGCCACAAAAACTGAACTGACTAATATAAATCTTCAACCTACTATCGCTTATAAGTTTAGTGATCGCCTGTCTGTTGGTGTTGGTGTCTTTGCCTCTCATATGGAAGGCACATTGAATCAGATGAAGCGGGTTCCTAGCGGTAACATTAATCCTTTTCCAGGATATGACGCAAAATCGAGTATGGAAGGCGATGACTGGAGTTGGGGATGGAATGTGGGCGTAATCTGGCAGCCTACCGATCGCACGAATATTGGTATGTCTTATACCTCCAAGGTTGATTTTACTGTTGAGGGTGAAATGACTTTAGTGGGTGGAGATGGTTCGGGTGGATATGGCCCATATCATAAAACCAATGGCCATATAGATTTGACCTTGCCGGAAAAATTCGAGATTGGTGTTACCCATCAGCTGGATGATCGGTGGACGCTGATGGCCGGTGCGCTGTGGACGCGCTGGAGCCAGTTTGATGAGATTGTTGCGATTGATGATGAAGGTAATATGCCGGGTATTGATCCTGGTGCACCAGCTTCTTATGTTCCTGAAAACTGGAAAGATAGCTGGGCTTGGTCTGTGGGTGCTTCTTACAAATATGACGAACAGTGGACCCTGAAAGGGGGTTATGCCTACGATAACTCGCCGGTGCGTAATGAGTGGCGTACAGCGCGGATTCCTGATGTGGATCGTGAATGGTTGACTATTGGTGCCAAGTACCAGCCAAATCAGGATTATGTTGTCGACATGGCTTATGGTTATATGTTGAAAAAAGATACCAAGGTCAATGAATCAGCACATCCACCTGCTGGGTCTATTGATGGTGCCAGCTTCTCTGGTGACTATGAGATGAGCGCTCATGTTTTAATGATTTCTCTGACTCGCCGCTTCTGATTTCACGCTAATCGATAATTGAAATCCCCATGACAATGTCATGGGGATTTTTTTATTGTGTTACGTGATGCCTTCTTTCCGTCCCAAAACGTGACAGAACCTCATTCCCCAACTAAATAAACAGGCATTTCAACGTCAGGCTGTACGCCTTTGTGTGGGGATGGTGATGAATTCCGGATGGTTTGATAATGCTGTGAAATACGGTGTATTGCTCATTGGCAGTTGTGTGGCTGGCAATGCCATCAGTGCAGGCTTTACCCTCAATGAAACCTCCGCGGGGGCTGCCGGCACAGCCTATGCCGGGCGTGCGGCGAATCCGGAGGATGCCTCAGTCATGTCCGCTAATCCAGCCGGAATAGCTTTTCTTGATAGACCGCAATTTACCGTGGGGGGCGGATTAATAGTTCCTCACGAAAAGTATCATCATGGTGTGGGGGCCGATTCTCAAGGAAACGACATCACACAAACGAGCTCGGTAAAAGGTGATTTTGTTGGCGCGCAGGGTGTGCCTTTTGGGTTTTATTCCATGCCTCTGGATGAACCTCTTAGCTTTGGTCTCGGATTCTATGTGCCTTATGCTGCGATGACCGAGTACGGTAATGATTTTGTCGGTCGCTATTTGGCATTGAATACAGAACTGGTAACGCTCAATCTACAGCCAACACTCTCCTGGAAATTTAATGATGCGTTTGCGGTGGGATTCGGTTTGATTTTTTCGTATCTGGATGGAGAACTGACACAGTTAAAAAATCCAAGCCCTTTACCTGCTAATAAAGCTTTTAAATCAAAAATGACTGGGCATGATTGGGGGTATGGCTGGAATGCTGGAATGCTTTGGATGCCGAATGATGACACTACAATCGGCGTCGCTTATACCTCAAAGATTAATTATACCGTTGAAGGCGATTTAAAATTAAAAGGCGATTTGGTCAATGCAGAAAGCCATGGGCATCTTAAATTGATTCTGCCAGAAAAATGGGAAATTAGTGGAACCTACAAGTTGGATGAACGCTGGACTGTTATGGGTGGCACTGTATGGACGCGCTGGAGTCGATTTGATGAGATCAAGGCAATAGCTGATGATGGTATTCCTGCTTTGGGTATTCCTGCCGGTGGCGTTGCTTCCTATACCCCTGAAAACTGGAAAGATGTCTGGGCTTGGTCCGTGGGCGCCTCTTATCGTTTGAATAACGAATGGTTACTCAGGGCAGGTTATGGATACGACACATCCCCGGTTAAAAGTGCCTGGCGGACGGCAAGGATTCCGGATATTGACCGCGAATGGCTGACTTTTGGCGCCAGTTATCAACCCGTGCCGGATTACACGATCGATCTGGCCTACGGCCATATGTTCAATAAAAACGTGAAAGTCGATGAACATGAATATAACTGGGATAACGCAACAGGCGTGGTTTCTCGCGGTGCAGCTTCCTACAAAGCGAAATACAAGGTGAGTGCGAACGTACTGGTTGTGTCCCTGACCCATCGGCTGTGAATGGAAACTGTCATCGCTGTTATTTAGTGTCGGCTGACTGTGATATACACTGCCTGTCAGGAGTAGGGAGTCACAGGGTTCCCGCAAGTGCAGTCAGAATCACAGGGTAATCATGGCAATCATCAAGCTATTGACAGGCAGTGTATATGGCACGGCAGAGGCTGTTGCCACAGAGGTGAAGGTTGCTTTGGAGCAGGGTGGACATACCGTAATCAAGGCGGAAGGGTTGGAGGCGGTGCTTCGGGATGGCGCCGATGCCGTATTAGTCTGTACATCAACGACCGGTCAGGGTGATCTGCCAGATAACCTGCAACCGTTATATCGTGAACTGAAAGAGCGTTTTCCACTCCTGGGGCACTTGGCCTATGGCATCATTGCATTGGGTGACAGTTCCTATGGGGAGACCTATTGTGGCGGTGGGAAGCAGATGGATGAATTGCTGGCAGAACTGACGGCTAAACGGATCGCAGATCCGTTGATGATTGATGCCTGTGAAACGGCTTCACCGGAAGAGGTCGCCGTACCCTGGGCCGTTGAGTGGGCCCGTCAGCTGTAAGATGGATCAAGCCAGAATATAACGCGCTGGCACTTAAGGCCGGCGCGTTTCTGGGTTCAGTCTAGGCTTCATCACGGGTAAAGACCCACTCATTCCCTTGGCTCATCTCGCCATTAAAGGTATAGCCTTCGTAATCAAACCCCTTCAGGTCTTCGACACGGGTGATCTTGTTGTCGATGATGTAGCGCACCATTAATCCCCGTGCTTTCTTCGCATAGAAACTGATAATTTTGTATTGGCCGTTTTTCAAATCCTTGAATACCGGTGTGAAAATTTCACCCTCAAAGGCCGCAGGTTTGATCGCTTTGAAATATTCGTTAGAGGCGAGATTGACCAGTACATTATCGGTTTGCTGCTGCATCTCCTGGTTGAGCCGCTCCGTGATACGGTTGCCCCAGAAAGCATAGAGATCCTTGCCGCGGGTATTGGCAAAACGGGTGCCCATTTCCAGGCGGTAGGCCTGCATCAGGTCCAGTGGGCGTAGCAACCCATAAAGGCCGGACAGTATCCGCAGGTGATTCTGCGCAAACGCAAAGTCGTCGGCGGACAGTGTTTCGGCATCCAGGCCGGTATAGACATCACCCTTGAAAGCCAAGACGGCCTGCTTGGCGTTGTCGGGTGAAAAGGGGGGGTGCCAGGCTTCAAACCGCGCGGCATTCAGGCCGGCGAGTTTGTCGCTGATGCTCATCAGGCTGCCGATATCCGCTGGGCTCAGGGTGCGCAGCTGCTCAATCAGTTCTGCCGAATCGTTCAGGAAATCCGGCGTTGTGTAATCGGTTATGACCGGCGGGGTGTCATAATCCAGGGTTTTGGCGGGTGAGATGACAATCAGCATAAGCGATATCCGGCAGTTGTGGTGCGTTAGTCCGGCATTGTAAACCAGCGCCGGATTTCCAGCTATCCAACCCCGGATTGGATTTCTTTATCAGGTTGATAGTTTGACGAACCGTATGCGCAGTATTCGATTAGCGGATCACACCGCACAGCATACGTCCTCCTCCGCCGCCCAGTGGTGCGGGGGTATCGGCATAATTGTCGCCACCCACATGTACCATCAGGGCATGGCCGGTAATGTCACGGATACGTTTCAAACGCGGAGCCAGAACGGGATAGTCGGCCACACCTTGCGCATTGACAACCAGTGCAGGCAGATCGCCCCGGTGCCCTTCGCCATAGGGGCCTTGGTGTGATCCGCTGTTGTCGGGGTCAAAATGTCCGCCTGCGGCGCCGGCTGGAAGGGTTTTGCCATCCTGCTCACTCGGAGCACAGCTGGGCTTTTCATGGATATGGAAACCATGGTAACCCGTTGGCAGGCTCGACAGTGCCGGTTGAAATAACAGCCCGTAGGGTGTTTCTACAATGTTGACGGTGCCTGCCTGTGTGCCGGTTCCCTGCGTATTCACGTTGTAAAGCGTAACAATGGCCTCCGCTGCCAGAACAGGCGCTATCCACAGCAAACCGGCAAGACTGAGAAAACAGCTGAAACAGGGATGGCGCATGGCGGTGGTTACTCGCATGTTAAGCAAAACACCATTATAGACAGGCTGTTGCTGCAAAAAGTTTCAGTTTTCGCACAGAGAAACCGTTGTGAGACAGAATGACACGATTTATTACCTTTTAATCTGTAAGGTTTTGATGGTTGTCAGCCAATTGTCAGTCATATCCGCGCATAATAATTCTTTTCGCAAGCCGGTTCGGAACTAACATCTGAGGTGTTTTTTCCAATCCGGCTTTTTCTTTTTCAAGGGAATACTGGGGGTTAAAGTGCTTGTTCTGCAGTTTCTTTTTCTGTTGCTGATGCTTTATCTGGGCAGCAGAAAAGGAGGTATAGGTCTTGGTCTGGTCTCGGGCATCGGTTTGGTCATTGAGGTGTTTGTTTTCCATATGCCCCCGACATCCCCGCCTATCAGTGTGATGCTGATTATTATGGCGGTGGTGACCTGCGCCTCAATTCTGGAAGCGGCTGGCGGTCTCAAATACATGCTGCAGTTAGCTGAACGCATTCTCAGAAGCAAACCGCAGAAGATTAGCCTCCTTGGACCCATCGTCACTTATGCCATGACGCTGATGCTGGGGACGGGACATGCCGTTTACGCGGTGATGCCTGTGATTGGCGATATTGCGCTGAAGAACGGGATTCGTCCGGAGCGCCCCATGGCGGCATCGTCGGTGGCATCCCAGATGGGCATTACCGCCAGCCCGATATCGGCAGCTGTCGTGTATTACCTGGCGCAGATGTCGGGGCTGGACAGTTCTATCACGTTGCTGACCATCATGAGCATTCAGATACCCGCGACCTTGGGCGGCGTGTTGCTGATGTCCCTGTATAGCATGCGGAGGGGGCTGGAGCTGGATAAGGATCCGGAATACCAGCGTCGTATGCAGGATCCGGACTGGCGAGACAAGATCCTTTCCACCACCGCAACGACACTGGATGAGCAATTGCCGGTATCGGCCCGCAATTCGGTGCTGCTCTTTTTGGCGGCGCTGGTCACCATTGTTGTGATTGCGATGTTTCCCGAGGTAAGAACCCTCAACGGCCATGCCATCAGTATGTCGGTCATTATCCAGATGATGATGCTGGCGTTTGGCGGGCTGATTCTGCTGGCGACGGATACGCCGGTTGCCCGGGTACCGGAAGGGGTCGTGTTTAAATCCGGTATGGTGGCGGCCATCGCCATCTATGGCATAGCCTGGATGAGCGATACCTATTTCCAGTATGCCATGCCGTCTTTTCAGGCGGGTATTACCGAGATGGTGCACGCTTATCCCTGGACGATTGCCCTGGCCATGTTTACGGTTTCCGTTGTGATTAACAGCCAGGCGGCGACAGCCCGGATGATGTTGCCCGTTGCCATGGGGATGGGGCTGCCACCACAGCTGCTGATCGGGATTATGCCCTCTGTGTACGGCTATTTCTTTATTCCTAACTACCCCTCAGATATTGCGACCTGTAACTTTGATGTTACCGGCACCACGCGTATCGGAAAATATTATTTTAACCACAGCTTTATGCTACCCGGACTGATTGGTGTTATGTCGGCTTGTACTGTGGGTTATCTACTGGCGGGCATCATGATTTAAGCGTGTTTTATGGGTTCACTCCCTCCGTTTTGAGGGAGTGACATGGACGCGTTTATCAGGTTGTTGCTGGTTTCCCTAGCAGTTATCCTATTGCCGATAAAAGGTAAATCAGTGCCTGATAAAAAATTAAAATGCAAAAGGAATAAGCATGTCGTCTATTTATGAAACCCCGGAATCGGATGTCTCCAGGCAGCCGGAGAGGGATGGACACGGCTCTCTGGAAAAAGGGATCGCTGGCGAATATATCTTTTCCATCGGCGAAACCCTCAGTGAAGCCTGGGAGAAAACCCGTGGCGCCAAGTGGACACTCCATCTCGCGATGGCGATTTATTTCATCATCTACCTTATCGCGATGCTGGTTCTTATGGCGGTTTCCTTCTTCTTGCCGTCGTCAGTATTTGTGGCATTGGCAACCCAGTTGGTTTTGATGGCCATCAGCACCCCCCTGTGGGCCGGACTCTTTATTATCGGTTTGCGTCGTGCTGTGGATGCGCCGATAGAGGCCGGGCAAGTCCTGTCCTGTTTCCGCTATACCCTGCCATTGTTTGTACTGAGTGTTGTGATGACGATCCTTATGATGCTTGGTTTTTTTCTGTTGATACTGCCCGGTATTTATCTGGCGACAGCGTATATCCTGGCGGTACCCCTGATGGTGGATAAGAACCTGGGCTTTTGGCAGGCGCTCGAAGCCTCCAGGAAGGCTGTCACCAGGCGCTGGTTTTCGATTTTTGGCCTGATGCTGGTGCTGATGCTTATTAATTTCGTTGCGATGATTCCCCTGGGGCTGGGATTGATCTGGTCAGCGCCGATGTCGATTATCGTGTTTGGCGTTTTATACCGGAATGTTTTTGGTTGCAGCAGCCAGACAGTGGCCTGATATGCGCCAGTTGTTGGATACCACCTGCCGGGTGGAGACACCGGAGTCCATTGATCTACAGGCTGAAGTTGCGGGTGTAGTGCCCCGTATGATGGCGTTTGCCCTGGATTTCCTGATTCGCTTTATCATTTTCCTCATTGTTTTGATCGCTGTTTCCCTGGCCGGCAGGGCTGGAGAAGGCTTGTTCCTGGTGGTGTTGTTTCTGCTGGAATGGTTCTATCCGGTTGTGTTTGAAGTGTATCGTGGTGGTCAAACGCCCGGAAAAAAAGCATTTGGACTGGTTGTCGTCAATGAGGACCTGACGCCGGTTGGGTTGGGGGCGTCAGTGATACGCAACCTGCTGCGCAGTGTTGATTTTATGCCGTTCCTGTATGGAACCGGGCTGGTGAGCCTTTTATTAACCCGCCGGTTTCAGCGGCTGGGCGACCTGGCCGCAGGAACGTTGGTTGTATATCGATCTGAAGAAAAGGTTCAGGGTGAGCTACCAGAGGAGCGCCCAGTAGCGCCACCAATAGCCCTGAGTCTGGATGATCAGATGGCATTGATGGGTTTCACACGGCGTCATGCTTCGCTGAGCGAGGCCCGACAGCAGGAATTGGCTGATATTCTGTTGGGGGTTACACATGACAATAAAGAAGACAGTGTCACCAGACTCCAGGGAATAGGGTTGTGGTTATCGGGTAAACGGTAGTGAAACAGCAGGATTTTGAAACACGGAATAACCCAGACTGGGTGATTCTGGAACATTGGCTGAGCCAGGCGGACAGTAAAACGTCGTCGACGACCAATGATAGTACGATTACTGCGGAACGGGTCGTGCCGATGTACCGCCAGCTTTGCCACCATTGTGCGTTAGCTCGTTCAAGGGGATACAGTCCTGAGCTGGTAGATCGCCTGAATCGGTTGGCGTTGGAGCTGCACCATGTGCTGTATCAGCATAACCAGCGTCTCTTGCCTCAGATATTATACTTCCTGTTTCTGGGCTTTCCCGAAGCCTTACGTACTAATGCCCGTTTAATTGGTTTGTCTGCCGCTTTTTTTCTTCTTCCCGGACTGGCCATGTTTATTGGTTGTCTGGTCAATAATGAGCTGATTTATACCTTGATGTCGCCGGAAGATGTTTGGCACTTTGAGGCAATCTATGACCCTGCCAACGCGGTTTTGGGGCGTGAGCGGGCATCGGATACTGATCTCCAGATGTTCGGTTTTTATATCAAGAACAATATTGGCATCAGTTTCCAGGTCTTTGCAGGAGGGTTGCTGTTTGGCCTCGGCAGTGTGTTTTATCTGGTGTATAACGGGCTGGCGATTGGGGGCGTCGCTGGCCATATCGTGCATTTGGGGTTCGATGAAACCTTCTTTCCTTTTGTCGTCGGTCATGGCGCTTTCGAGCTGACGGCAATTGTCTTTAGTGGGGCTGCCGGGCTGCGCCTTGGTCTCGCGCTGATTGATCCGGGACCTTATCATCGCTTGACGGCGTTGCGTCTTGCTGCGAAAGAAGCGGTAAAGCTCATCTACGGAACAACGTTAATGTTGTTGCTTGCCGCCTTCCTGGAAGCCTTCTGGTCTTCCAGTTCCACGATGGCATCCCCAGTTAAGTATACGGTGGGAGCCGCCTTCTGGTTTATGGTGCTCGTTTATTCTTTGTCTGCAGCATGGAGGCGGCGTGGATCTCGGTCAGCTTAGTATTCGTCCGCGACTGCGTAGTCGCTATGAGGCCATGGATCTTGGCTTTGTGCTCGCCAGACAGTGGTGGCGGTCACTGTTTCTGGCTTGGCTGATCCCGAGTGGTGTCGTGTTTCTCTTTGCCAGCCTGTTGGTGGGTGAACGTCAATGGCTCGCGTTGCTGCTGGTTTGGTGGTTTAAACCCCTGTGGGATTGTGCGCCACTGTATATTGGCAGTCGTCAATTGTTTGGTGAGTCAGTATCTGTGGGGAGTGCAATACGGGCTATGCCGGGTATGCTGCGCGCTGACTGGTTTGCCTGGTTAACATGGCGGCGATTCAGCCCGGGACGCGCCTTTGTGATGCCGGTGACAGCGCTTGAGAAGCTGACGGGAAAGCGTCGGCGACAACGTATTGGTGTGCTGGATCAGCGGGAGGGGAGCGGTTCAGCCTGGTTGACCATCGCTTGTGTCCATATCGAAGCCATTCTCTCCATGGGAGCTGCTTTTCTTCTGATGTTGTTTTTACCTGATAGCATTGGCGTTGAGTGGTACAACGCGGATGGACCACTGTGGTGGCAGGTCGTGACGAATGTGCTGGGTTGGCTCGCGATGTCGATGGTAGCACCTTTTTACACCATGGCGGGTTTTGCCCTGTATATCAATCGTCGTATTGAGCTGGAGGGCTGGGATATTGAAATTCGCTTCCGTGCGATGGCCCAGCGCATCAGTGAAACAAAGCGTGAGAAAAGCACCGCTACACTGCGCAGTCTGGTTGTCTTGTCTGCTTCATTAATCACGGCCCTATGCCTGGTTACGCTTGAACCAGTATGGGCTCGTACTTCAGTACTAGATCCTTCCGGTTCGTTACATCACATTGATCAGGTTGAATCCCGGGAGATGATTCAGTCTGTTCTGGCAGGTGATGCGTTTCATCAGCAGGAAACGCAACGGGGATGGCGCCTGAAATCATTCGATGATGAAGAATCAGAAGAGCCCAGTGATTCGTGGATTGTTGATTTTATACAATGGTTGCAGGAGTGGAATGCCCATCAGGGCCAGATACAACAGGGGATGGCTTTCCTGTTGGAAGTCTTGTTGTGGGTGATATTGGCCGTAGTGATTGCTTACCTGCTGTATTTTTACAGGAAACACCTTGGCAGCCTGGTTGCGGGCATTGCTTCGGGGGTAGCGCCTAAACGCTCCACACCAACCGTGTTGGCAGGAATGGACGTACGTCCGGAAAGCCTGCCAGATGATGTACCGGCATCTGCACAATCGTTATGGCAAAGTGGTGATCACAGGGCTGCGATGGGGCTGCTTTATCGCGCCAGCCTCTCTCGGTTGATTCATGCCTTTTCTGTGCCGCTGGTTGCCGGTCACACTGAGCAGGAGTGTGTGGATTTAGTGGCAGGGCTTCCCGACAACACCCTGCATGATTATATGCGTTGCCTGACATTGGACTGGCAGCGTCTGGCCTATGGCCATCAGGTGATAGAACCGCAGCAGTTTAAAGCCTTATGCCAACAGTGGCGGGAGGTATTCTGCCGTGACTAAGCGACTGGGTATTATCTGCGTTATTGTGTTACTGACGGGTTTGGCTATCTATGGTTTCAAAACGTTTTTTGAGCCTTGGGAAAAAAACATTGATCATGGTTTCAGTCGTGAGGCCGGAATTAACCCCTTTCTGGCGGCAGAGCATTATCTGACAAAGTTAGGCTATGACGTACAAAGTGACGACAGCGCAGCCATTCTGAACAACCTGTCATCGGTTTCGACACTCTTGATCAGTCAGGCGGAATTAGTGCGCTCTGAGTCCCGCAGCAGACAATTGGAGACATGGTTGCTACAGGGGGGGCATCTGATCATTGAGGCGCCATCCGCTGGTCAAGTGTCTCGACATGTCTTGTTGGCGCCATTTGCCGTCAGTCGTGTTAAACAGGAAAATAATGCATCGACAGCCGATGATCAGCATCAACACGCTTTGAGCGAAATAGCGGGTATCTCTGAAAACGACGAAGACCGCACCGCGTTGATTCCCCAGGAGCAATTGACTCAGATCCAGTTTGAGAATGCATCTGATGCTGTTATTGCCTATTTCTCACCTGATTTCATTCTTGAACACTCGAAAGTGCAGCAAGAAGGTGATGGGATTAGTGAAGAACCCCTGCCGTTATATCAGTCGGGTGATGAGGATGGATTGCACTTTATCCAATTTCCGGTCGGAGAAGGCCTTTTGACGGTCGTTTCGGATACTAGCCTTTGGCACTCCCGCCGGATTGGCCAGTTTGATCATGCGTATCTGTTGCACATGCTATCCAGGCGACTGGAGAGTAGTGAACAGACGATCCGCATTATTCGTGGTACCCAGATGCCACCTTTGACGACAATTGTCTGGCAGGCGGCACCTGAGCTGGTGATTGCTTTCGGCCTTTTGTTGTCAGCATGGCTTGTATATCGGTCACGTCGCTTTGGTGCAGTGCAGGAACCTGACTTCAGTCGTCGACGTGCGATTTCTGAGCATGTTCGTGCTTCAGCCGATTTTCTTTGGCGTCATCAACGCTATAAAGCATTACTGGAACCGCTCCAGCAAGCCGTTATGAAAAAAGCAAATCAGCGGTATCCGGGAAGTCGTTCAGACAAAAACGAACTGTACCGCTATCTGGCAGACAGAACAGGGTTAGAGGCGATAGATATACGGCTGGCTCTGTCTATGCCCGACAATGTGAATGAAACAGGTTTTGTCCGTCAGGTTGCACTATTACAAAAAATCAGGGAGTCGTTATGACCGAGCAAATGGATAGAGGGGCAGGGGATAGCATGTCACATCTCTTGCTGGAAAAGCTTGGTGCGCTACGCGAGCGGATTAATCAGGTTGTCATTGGGCAGCCAGAAGTGATCGACCAGGTGCTGGTCGCATTGCTGGCGAAAGGGCATGTATTGGTTGAGGGGGTGCCGGGTCTTGGTAAGACGCTGCTGGTTCGTACCCTTGCCAAATGCTTTGATGGTGAATTCCGGCGTATACAGTTTACCCCTGACCTGATGCCTGCGGATGTTACTGGACATGTGTTGTACAACATGAAAGAAGGTGAGTTCCGGATTCGACGGGGGCCAGTCTTTACCAACCTGTTGCTGACGGACGAAATTAATCGTTCGCCGGCGAAAACACAGGCCGCGCTGCTGGAAGTGATGGAAGAACATCAGGTCACGATAGAGGGGCGCGCGCAGTCGGTGCCGGAACCTTTCATGGTCATGGCTACCCAGAACCCGATTGAGCAGGAGGGGACTTATCCCTTGCCGGAAGCGGAACTGGATCGATTCCTGTTGAAGGTGTTTATCGGCTATCCGTGTATGAAGGATGAACTGGCACTTACCCGTCAGGTAACGGGGATAGAGCAAGGTGATCATTCGGCTCACTCATCCGGGTCGTTATTAACCGCTATAGAGATGCAAAAGTTGCAGCAAGCGGCGGCGAACGTGACTGTTGATGAACAGGTGGCAGCCTATGCCGTGCGGCTGGTCAGGGCCACGCGGGAACGTCCTGTCTTCTCCCGTGGTGCCGGTACGCGGGCCTGCATCGCGTTGGTGAAATGCGCACGTGCGTATGCACTGCTTCAGAAGCGTCGCTATGTTCTGCCGGATGATGTGAAGGCGATGGCGATACCAGTTATGCGACACAGGGTGGCCTTGTCTGTGGATATGGCCATTGAGGGACTGAGTGCAGATTATCTGTTGACCGAGATGATGGATGATATAGAAGCACCCCGCTTATGAGACCCTCAAGGAAACTGATAACACTCTTGCTCTGCTGGTTGTGCTTGTCTATTTTGCCAGTACTGGCCAGATATTCACTATCCGGCGGGAGTGCTGAATTCGTCAGCATGGCCTGGTGGGGGATAGGTTTTTTTGCATTTCTGGTGGTGATGGTTGATCTGGGATTCAGTCGGACGGTCAGCCAGTTAGCTGTCAAACGGCAGTTGCCAGGTAATTTATCGGTCGGCGTTGCTAATGCTGCCGCAGTGGTTATTGAGAACCTACATAAACGGCAAGTTCTGTGTACGATCACCGATCAGATGGCGGAAGGCTTTATTACTGATAACTTGCCGGTGACGGTATCACTGAAGCCAGGTCACAAACGGACTCTTCATTATCATCTTTTTCCTAATCTTCGAGGTCTGTTCCAGCTGGGTAGTATCGATATACGCATAACCAGCGTGCTGCAGTTATGGGAATTCCGGCAGCAGACCTGTGGTGACCAGACTGTCAAGGTCTACCCGAATTTCAAACCGGTTCTGGACAATAAAATACTATCGATGGAACAGCAGCTGACTCGAATGGGCGCACAAGTGATTCCGCGCCGGGGGCAGGGGTTGGATTTCCATCAGTTGCGTGAGTTTCAGCAGGGTGATGTATTGCGACAGGTTGACTGGCGGGCCAGTGCCCGGCAGGCAAAACTGATATCCCGTGAATACCAGTCTGAAAAAGACCAGGATGTGATTTTCCTGCTGGATTGTGGGCGCCGTATGAGAATTAAGGAAGATGAGCTCAGTCATTTTGATCATGCGCTCAATGCCATGCTGGTGACGGCCTGGATGGCGCTTCGTCAGGGGGATGCTGTCGGTATGATGAGTGTGGCTGGCGCTGATCGCTGGTTATCGCCAGTCAAAGGGCGTGCCGCCATAAACCTGTTGCTGAACCAGGTCTACGACCTGCACAGTACCACAGAGAACAGTGATTATTTGCGGGCGGCTGAACAGTTGATGACGAGTCATCGCAAGCATGCGCTGGTCATTCTCGTCACCAATGTGAGGGATGAGGGTGCTGAAGACTTACAGGCAGCTATCCGGTTACTGTCTGGCAGCCATCAGGTTATGGTGGCTGGCCTGCGAGAGGTGCAACTCGACCAACTGTTATCTCAGTCGGTACAGTCATTTGACCAGGCGCTGGCAGTGTGCGGTACTGCCCGTTATCTGCAGGAGCGTCAGCAGGCTTTCCGACAGTTGGGTTCCATGGGTATTACCCTGGCGGATGTCTTGCCAGCGGCGTTGCCTGTCGCACTGGTCAATGGTTATCTCAGTATTAAGGCCAGTGGAGCGCTCTAGTTCTGACTAATGTCCCGCCCAGCCATGGTTGCGGGAGGCTGTTTTCCCACTGGAAGCGTTTAATGAGATGAAGCATTACTGGATCCAGAGGAGCCCGTATACAAAGCGCTTCCCCGGTGACAGGATGCGTCAATTGCATTTCTGTACAAGCCAATAATAGCCGCCCAGCATCCAGTGACTCAGCAAAATAGCGATTATGTTTGCCCTTTCCGTGCTTGGCATCACCAATAATAGGGTGAGCAATATGCTTCATATGCCGTCTGATCTGGTGCTTGCGACCCGTTTCCGGATAAGCGGCAACGAGTGAATACCGGGAGGTCGGGTAACGATCGACACTGACAGGTAATTCGATAGTGTTCAAACGGCGATAATGGGTGATCGCTTCCTGGGCCGCTTTATCCTGATCAGCCCGTTTATCCGTCATTTTATCCAGTTGCTCTTTTAATGGATGATTGATAGTGCCTTCCTCCGGCGTAATTCCACGCACAACAGCTAGATAGGTTTTCTTGACGTTATTAGTTTGGAATTGCTCACCCGTCAGTTTTGCTATTTCAGGTGACAGCGCAAACAACAGAACTCCGGAAGTGGGTTTATCGAGCCGGTGTAGTGGATAAACCCGCTGGCCAATCTGGTCACGTACCATCTGCAGGGCGAAACGGGTTTCATGGCGGTCTATCATGGAGCGGTGGACAAGCAAACCAGAGGGTTTGTGGATTGCTATCAGATAGTCATCGAAAAAGATGATTGGCAGTGCTTGGTAAGGGTGTGTCATGTGGATGCTTAAAAAGCAGGAAGGTAAACGTTTTTCAGAAGTATTACAAAAAATTAAGTAAAATAATGAAGGATATTTATTGGCGGCATGCAGCGTGGGTATTATGAGTTTTTCAAGGTACTATATTTGACTTTTCTTTGCGTATATCGCTATTAATTTGTTTGGTAGCACTTTTAAATCACCAAAATCTGATGCCTTTCAGTAAGTTATACATTGTGGTTTTTTAGTGGATTTAAATAATACATTTGAGTCTAACTGTGGGAGCTTTACAATGAATCCGCTCTCACAGTTAGACGATTGCTCTTATGGTGCGTAGCCAGGAGGTAGGGTATGCAGCATGCCTCTTTTGGTTAGACTGGCTACAGTGCGCTGGTGCTCGGCAATAGCAGCCGGATTGAATTGTCCCCAGTCTAGAAATTGTGAAACGGTATGCATATGATTGTTTACGCAATAATGAATTATTCCACCATACCAATATGCAGACATATCTCTACAGCCTCCTCGCCCGGTCATATCAATACCACCACTCGGTCCACTAGACGAAGGTGCTGGTGCTGGTCCTTAACTCCCGCTTAACGATCTGAAGAAGTAAGGCTAAATTGAATGAAGAGAGCGTCCCCTGTGCTCTTCAGGCAAAA
>NZ_BAABFL010000452.1:0-33803 GCF_039540975.1 Kistimonas scapharcae | reverse complement strand
CGTTTTGTGCAAAAACTGTACTCTGTTGCCAAAAGTACGGCCAGCTTGCTCACATTCCCAAGGTTAAGCGGGATTTAAGGGTGGGACCATCCACTTGTCAGGAAGAATTAGGTTTTGATACCCGTGGAGAAATGTCACCCAATCCGTATGATGCGGATCGTGGTTGTCTTGGATCTACTGTGGGAGGTGGAAAAGCTGTTGGTGCCGGCGCTGCGCCTGTGGTTACTGCTAGTGATCTTGGAAATTCAACCGGTGGGCCAGCCCACGCTTCTGGGGGGACAGGATTTAAAGGAGGACGTGATGAAACAGGTCGCTCGTTTATACCACGTCAAGGCAGTGCGTATGAAGACTCAGGTATGTGTGATATGGGCTTGATCGGTAACAATATGTCTAGCATCGTTGATGTTCTTCAGCATATGACGGAGGTTCCACCGACTGCGGAGAGTCTGAATTTCCTTAATTCTACAATTGCTGTTGATAGTGGCAGCCTGCGTAATGTCGTAGATCCAGAAGTGGCTGAAAAAATACTGGAAGCCGTTGCTATTTGGAAGCAAACAAACAGTGCTCATGGCTTTTACGAAGTGGATGTTATGTCACTGCTAACATCGCTGGGCAACAATAATGCATTGATGGCAATGCTTGCGCATGCCGGCCTCGCAGGAAGAGAAGAGCTTGGTGTCTTTAACAATGCGCTATCCGATGAACAACGGCGTAATGCGTCTGCTTCGCTGACAGCCAAGATTGCTACCGCCGGTCAGATTCAGCCAGGCCAGGAGCGCCGATGTGAAATCGTGAAGCTGCAAATGGAGCAACGGTTTGAAAGCTTGTATGAGCATGGTGTGAAGTTTGTGATACTGCCAACCTGTAACAAAGTGGCTCAACCGGTCAGCTGGTGGCGCCGTCGTTTTGATAGCTCAGATCCGAAGCTGACTTTCCAGTATTCACAGATATCGAGTTATGCAAATATGGGCCGCTTACCGAGGGCAACGATACCTATAGGGCATCCACACGGTAATAATGGCAACGACCATATGCCAACCAGCCTTTCGATTATGGCGACATCCAATAAAGTGGATCCGTGGGAGTTAATCGCTGTTGGCAGAGAGCTAGAGCTTATCTGTCGTCAGCATGACGAACTGAAACTCAATCGACCGGAATTCTATATTTATGAGCAATTGGCTGCAGCACGAGATCGTCGGAAAGCACAACAAGCATAGCAGTAAGTGTTAGTGTTTTTTGAATAGACCATAATACAGTTAAATTCTCTTAAACCAGTTAGATTATGCTATTGGCAGCTCTAACTGGTTTTTTATTGGGGGATGAAATAAACGGTGTTTAATCATCCTGAGCGAATCTACGCTTTTTGTTATAGGGTCGTATGTTTCATTTTATGGATGTGTCTGGAAAGCAGGCGTTTATAAAGTAATAACATTATCCAGTAAGCGCAGAATATACCCAATACATACCAGCAATCAGTTCCCAGCATACTGAGGAGAATCAGGCTCAGGATCACTGAGAAACCTGCCAGCCAGCGTGGAAACCCTCGGAACACTTTCCAGCCAGCCGCCATGCTGAGCACATAGACCATGATGAAGTTGCCGTTGGTGAACCGGATCAGGTCATCGAGAGGCAGCGCGAAAACAGCCACCGCAACCGTGCTGATCACGCTGACGATGATAACGGTGATCAGGGCATTGGCGGGCACGTCCCGACCGGATGTCCGGTGTAGCAGGGCGGGTAGCCGCTCTTGCCGGGCCTGGGCCCAGACCAGTCGGGCAAAGCCCTGCTGGTAGATATTGATTGAGGCGAAGGAGGCCAGATAACCCGCCACGCCGGCAATATAACGGGCATTATCGCCAAACAGCAGGTAGAGGATGGTGGGCATGGACGTCACTTCCTGCTCCGGCGAACCATAAGCGCCGAATTTCAGCACTGCAGCGGAATAGGCCCAGTAAACAATGCCGGACAATACAAAGCCGATAACCATGGCCCGGGGGAAATCCCGCTCCGGGCATTTGAATTCTTCCCCCATGTGAGCAAAGGCCTCGAGCCCGATAAAGCACCAGAAGATGACGCCTATGGCCTCGCCGACCGCCACCAGTTCAAAGTCACCGGGAACACTGTCCTTTACGGTCAGCTCGCCGAAATACCAGATCGCCACGACCAGCGCCGCAATAATCAGGGCTATGGCAATTTGTACATTGCCGGAGATTTTGGCACCTAAAAGTCCAAGGAAGAGAATCAACATCAGGGTCAGCAGTTGTATCAACAACTCGCCCATGGGCGTCAGGTCAAACATGGCGTACCAGAAGCCGGAAGCAATATGCAGCCCGGCAGGAATGGCAACCGGAATCACGCTGAGAAATAAGACCGCGGTCAGTTTATCCCAGGCCGGACCATAAGCCCTGCCAACAAAGTAGGCTGCGCCACCGGCGTTGGGAAACTGTTGCCCAAGGCGGGCAAACGTGAGGGCGACAGGGACGATAAGGAGAATCAGGATTGGCCACGCCCACAGTGAGGTTTCACCGGAGAGCGTGGCCGCTACAGAGGGTACGACAAAAATACCCATGCCTAATAACGAGGTCGACATCAGGCCGATGCCCTGTAGCAGGCCAATCTCTTTGCGAAGTTCATTCATGACAGCAGGCGCTTTTGGCAATCACGTAGAGCAAGGGTAGCCATGATTTGTCGAAGCGTATGGCTAAATATTGGCAGTGAGAAAAAGAGTGGGTTGCTATCAGGCCGCAAGACAGTGTTGGCAAATACCTTGCTGATACAGAAAGTGCATGCCGGCTTCGCAGCCAGCATGATAATCCTGTGCCAGTGTTGTCTGGTTACGGCTCAGCATTGGCGTGGCCAATTCAGTAGTTGGTGCGATTTCGATCACTTCAACCCCCTGCGGCGGACGCTCGATAAATGCACAGGCCTGGTTATAGCGCTGCTCCAGCGTCATGATCATCTCTGCGACGGCAGGTTGGTGTCGCAACAACAGCTGCGCCATATGCTCACGCCAGCTGCGGTGTTCACGGTAGGCATGGCTGTGGGTTCGGATGACGATAATACGGCGAGCACCCCGTAACCAGGCTTCACGAACGGGGATCGGGTCGGCAACACCTCCATCAACATAGGGTTGTCCGTGCAGCATGACGGGTGTCCGGTAAAGTCCTGGAATCGCACAGGAGGCTTTCAGCAGTTGCTGCCAGCTGGAGGGGACAGCGTGATGGTAGGTCGCTTCGCCTGCGCTGGCATGGCTGGCCCCAATCAGAAACTCCCGATTGCCCAGCTGGCGGGCGGCTGTGTCAATTTGTAAGGGGTTCTCCCGGTCAGTGGCTTCCCAGAGCCAGTCCAGATCAATGGCGTGGCCGCCCCGGAGAAAACGGCTCCAGTTGTAAAACTCCGGGCGCGTCGTGAAATCAGAAATCGTGTGATAGCCGTGACGGTATTGTCCGGCAATATAGGACGAGAGATTCAGTGCGCCGGCGGAACAGCCAATATACAGGTCAAACGGGTTGTAGTTATTCACCAGGAATGCATCGAGAACGCCGGCCGTAAAAACACCACGCATACCGCCACCCTCGGCAACCAGCGCGGTTTTTCCCGCCATGCTGAAATGTAAATGTGTGGTAGTTTGTGGTGGCATCATGCAATCCTCCGAAAAAGCGAGCCAGATCCAGAATTCCGGTTGTCTCCCGTCATGAGGGGCGGGAGATCAGCGTTGATTTCTGAGTGGAGGTATTTTGAATAAGTTGTGACCGGAGAGACAAAGCAATAATCTCAATCATGGTCATAAATAACAGTTATCAGGACGATGGTTGTTGAGCGGAGTTGGAAACGATCAGATGAACTGCTTCGCTATGTCAGGTTACTTCGGGGAAAGGCTTACTGAATATAAACCTTCCATTATCCGGATATTGGAAAGCCAGTGTTTTGAGATATATCAGCTACACATATTCGGAAAATACGTAGAATGAGCGCAAGCCTGTGAGGGGGAAGCCAGAAGGGGAGACATCTCTGATGTGAGCCCACTTAGTGAATAACAAGCAGGCGCCAACAGAAATAATAACAATAAGTGAGCCTGGAACCTCGCCCTGTGCGGGGTATTTCTTTAGATTTAACCTATGCCAGACTACAAGAGTCTGACCCATGCCCGCTGGGATTGTAAATATCATGTGACTTTTATTTCGAAGAAGCGCCAGAAGGTGGATCTACGGATGGTTGAGAAAATTTCTCGGCAACATATTTCATGAACTCGCGAAACGTAAGGGTTGTGAGATTCTGGAAGGCCACTTGATACGTGATCATGTCCATATATGTATCAGTATTCCACCAAAATATTCAGTGTCACATGTTGTCGGCTATTTGAAGGGCAAGTGTGCCATAGCGATAGCCCGCCATTTTAAGGGACGGCAACGAAACTTCAGTGGAGAGAATTTCTGGGCAAGAGGATATTTTGTGACAACGGTTGGTTTGGATGAAGATGTTGTCAGGGCATATATCCGTGACCAGGAAAAGAATGATGAACGACATGACCAGTTAAATCCTGGTTGGGACGCGCGCCCATGGGTGCAATGAAAGCCCTTTGAGGGCGACATCTAATAAGCCTCCGGCTTTGGCGGAGGTCATTTAACTTCTTCTTACGCTGTTGATCTGAATTTTGTTACCTTTTTCGTGCTTTGATGATAAGCATAAACATCATCGGTCGCGTTTCAAGCCGGTTGATACCGCATTCTGGAGATGAGCTCTCCGATGACTTTGTCATGTAGCTCTTCTGAGCGGGAGAAGCAGATAGTCTTTCGATTCAACCGCTTAATCCGGGTACGCAGTGTCAGATTGTTTCTTTCAATACTCTGGTAAAGTGCTTGCTTACAACATGGCCGTCTTCCGACAGTTCCGTGCTGTATGGATGCCTGTCATCATTACAGTAAAACCTGAATTTATAGGGTTTTATCAGCGCTATCAGTCTGTTCAGTATTGCTTTTGTCCTGCGGCCGAATACATGAGCCATCACTTTCTGATAACGAGGTTCCCAAGCATAGAACAACCAGCGCTGGTTCCCCTTATTGTCGACAAACGACCATTGCTAGTCCATCTGGCAGATCAGCATCTGGTCTTCCCCCTCAAAAGGTTGCGATGTCACATTGGATGGCGCCAGTTTTT
The DNA here is from genome assembly GCF_039540975.1 of Kistimonas scapharcae. Taxonomy (NCBI): domain Bacteria; kingdom Pseudomonadati; phylum Pseudomonadota; class Gammaproteobacteria; order Oceanospirillales; family Endozoicomonadaceae; genus Kistimonas; species Kistimonas scapharcae. The sequence continues at coordinate 28,646 of NZ_BAABFL010000452.1, read as the reverse complement.
TAGATGGCTGATGACGGTGGTTGGCCTGATTCCGAGTACTCGGCCCGTATCCCTGACTCCCGAGCCATTCATCGCCATATCCTCGATCCGTTCGTGTTTGTTAGCGTTATAGATGAAATCGAGCTGAAAGCTGTGTTTGCAGTGTCGGCAGAGATAGCGTTGCGGTCCGGAGTCCGCTTTACCGTTATTCATAACACTATCAATGTTTTGACAGCCGGGGCATACAACGTCAATGACAGCCATAATCCAAAAATGCGCAGCAGAACCATTGTCGGCCACTGTTATATATACGGAATCAACGGATCTGATTCATCACCACATCATCGGGCGTCTTAACTTATCCTCCCAGTCATGACTTTTCATCATTTCAGGCACAGGTACCTGTTCCAGTGCTCCAGTGATTTCGAAGCCATTGGGGTTAAAATGTAGGTTTCAACTGTCCAGTGATACGTTCTTGACGGCTTTCATTTTTACAGTTAAACAGTAACATCAGAGAAGGTCTCCAAAACCACTATCTATTTGCTGTAAAACATCATACCAACCATCCTGATTCAGGATACTTTAGACATGCAAATAAAACAAAAACAGCGCATTGCCGGTATGCAGCGTACGCTTGGACCTGTTTCTGACCTAGAGCGCCACTTGCCTTCGGAATGGTGGAAAAGTCTTTTTAACTCTTTATATCTGAAAACAGATGGAGATGTTGTTGAAAACGTCACAAATACCACTCGCGATGTCGATGCCCTGATTCATGCTCTTCAGTTAAATCCTGGGGATCATATCCTCGATCTGTGCTGTGGGCAGGGGCGTCACGCTCTGGAGCTGGCTTCCCGTGGATATACCCAAATTACGGGTATTGACCGTTCCCGCTATCTCATTCGTCTGGCCCGAAAGCGCGCATCCAATCTGAAACTCCCTGTGGCCTTTTCTGAGGGCGATGCCAGGAAAATTCGATTAGGCAAAAATTCTCAGGATGCGATTTATTTAATGGGAAACTCTTTCGGTTACTTTGAAAGGGAAGAAGATGATATTGCTGTTCTGGAATCCATCAAGCGTACCTTGAAATCCAGAGGTAAACTTGCCCTCGATATCACTAACGGGGCCTGGATGAGGGCGTCTTTTGAGCCCCGCTCCTGGGAGTGGATTGATCAGAATCATTTTGTCTGCCGTGAGCGATCCCTTTCCGATGACAGGGTGCGGATTATTTCGCGGGAAGTGGTTGTACATGCAGAAAAGGGGGTTATTGCTGATCAATTTTATGCAGAACGCCTGTACGATGCAGAACAGATAGCGGCTTTACTGGAGAAGCTTGAGTTTACCGATGTTCAGGTTCATTCGGGTCTGGAGACCGACTCTCCTCATGGTCATGATCTCGGGATGATGGCAAACCGGCTTTTTGTGACCGCACGGGGTGAGGAGAAAAAGGTATTATCCCATACGGCGAAAACCAGGCGAGGTATCACTGTCCTGCTGGGTGATCCACGGCTTACAGATACGGTCAAGAAAAATGGCGTCTTTAATGATGAAGACTTGGATACCATCCATCGTCTGAAATCCACGTTGAATCAGATTGAAGGCATTGACTTCGACTTTTTTGATCATCATGAGAGCCTTATTAACCAGCTAAAGGCGAATCCGCCCCGAATGGTTCTGAATCTCTGTGATGAGGGTTATCAAAATGATGCTTTCAAAGAGTTGCACGTACCGGCCTATCTGGACATGTTGGGTATTCCCTATAGCGGTGCCGAACCGGCATGTCTCGCACTGTGTTATAACAAGTCTGTCATACGTGCCCTGGCACAGAGTCTCGATATTCCTGTTCCTGATGAGACCTATTATGACCCCTCTGATCAGGCGGTTTCTTTGCCCTCGATTTTTCCTGCACTGTTAAAGCCCAATTACGGCGACAGTTCTATCGGTATTACCCGGGATGCAGTCGTCAGAGATGCAGAAGCACTGATTTCCTATCTGGACCATCTGCATGAAACGCTGCCTGACACACCTATTCTTATTCAGGAGTTTCTCGAGGGTAATGAATACAGTGTAGGTATTATTGGCGCACAGGGAAATTATACGGTGCTGCCTGTACTGGAGGTAGATTACAGTAAATTACCTGCGGACTTGCCAGCTATTCTAGGCTACGAGTCCAAGTGGCTTCCCGACTCGCCATACTGGAATGATATTTCCTATGTGGAGGCAGATATAGATGATGATTGTCGTCGAAAATTAATTGATGCTTCCGTTAAGATGTTTGAGCGTACAGGATGTCGTGATTACGCACGGTTTGATTTCAGAGCCAGTAAAGATGGTCAGATAAAACTGCTGGAAGTTAATCCGAATCCGGGCTGGTGCTGGGATGGTAAACTGAATCTCATGGCTGGATTTGGTGGTTACAGCTACAAGGATCTGTTGCAGCTTATTTTGAAATCAGCATTGGAACGATACGAAAGCATTCAAAATCATGCCGTTGATCAGAATGAGATGGGAGCAGCCATGTGAGTTTCCATCACCCGCTTAATTGAGTCTGAGCTGAGCCGTTCAGAACTTTACAGGTTATCTATAAAGGCACAAAGACAAATGGGATTTTTGATTGTCTTTGTGCCGGTATATGCTCTTTGAGTGTTGAGGTTATGATTTATCTTCACTGGCTTGAGTGTACCCATTCAACTTTCTGACTACGTTATTGCGTCGGTGATATGAATGCCAGCTGAACTGGTTCCCACTCTTCAAACAGCCTGAGTGGATAGTTGATCCATTGTTATTCAGGTCTCAGGCTGTCTGTTCAAAGTACACCTGATCTGGTGTGTGGTCACACAACCCCTGGTGGGGGCGTTTGGAATTATACAACAGGAAATAGCTTTTCATTTCCTGTCGCAGCCGGGCACTACTATCGAATGCCTTCAGATAGACACACTCGTACTTTACACGGCGCCAGAGCCGCTTGACAAAGATATTATCCCGGTAACAGCCTTTGCCATCCATGCTGATCCGGACACCATGGTTCCTGAGTACGCCGGTGGAGGCTTCTCTGGTGAACTGACTTCCCTGATCGCTATTGAAGATTTCCGGGGCATCATAGCTATCCAGCGCCTCTTCAGGCGCATCAACACAAAAGTCAGCGTCCATAGTATTGGACAACCGCCATGCCAGCACGCACCGACTGTACCAGTCCATAATGGCAAACAGGTACATAAAACCACGCTTCATGGGGATATAGATTATATCTGTCGCCTACATCTGGTTGGGACGATTGATTGTTAACCCCTTTAGCAGATAGGGATAGGTCTTGTTGATTTTTTGGGGACTATTTCAGAATCAGCTGGTACAGCAATGGGAAAAACTGATACTTTTGCAACCCGCGATTACAACGTAGGGACTCCCGTTAGTCTATCGGGGTTGTTTTTAGATCGGGGCTGATCGGGCTGTCAGTCACTATTGTTTCTAATCGTACTGCGAAGCCAGTCGGAGAACGACGCAACCCTGGAATAGACACCGTATTTGTAAGGTTGTCCACATCCACTACCCCAGGAAACGATACCTGCCTGAACCGGACGGCCGTGATGCTTGATAATTAACGGACCACCGCTGTCGCCATAGCAGGCATCCTTGCCGCCATCGATATAGCCCGCACAGATTTCGTTCTCTGAGAGATCGCCATTTTCACTGTTGAACATGGCACAGAAATACCAGGGGGCAATGGGCACGTTCACCGTATGCATCACATCAGGCAGGCCGGTGTTTTCATCATCCGTCACACCCCAGCCGGAAACAGTGGCCATGGCGCCTTCGTAGCCGGATTCCCGCATGGTGCGTTCGTCAGCGGGCGGCAGGTAGGGGATGTCGGTGATGGGTTCTTTCAGTTTGATCAGGGCAATGTCCCCTTCACCTTCCCACCAGGTTGGCACAAAGATGGCGGCGGCTTCGGCATAAACGCCCTGAGAGGTATCCGATAAATCCGTGACGCCAACCCGTATGTCCAGGCTTTCAAGGGCAGCCGGGTCGTTGTCATAATCTTCCACGCAATGGGCTGCGGTCATCACCCACTGGGGTGCGACCAGGGAACCGCCACAGAAATGTTGTCCCATATCCTGCAGAGAGACTTGCCAGGGCTGGCTGTCATCGGTAATTGGCTGTCCTCCTATGACCTTAAGCGCCTGAGCATCATCAATGCTGTGGGCGGCACTAAACGGGGAAGCCAGCAGGCTGAGTGACAGAAGAATTGAGCGTGAATAGCGGTGAAATAGCGTGTCCATTGCGGTTTTGACCTCCATCCCGGGAAATAGCTGGCTGTCTCCGAAAGGGACTGATTACAGCCATCTGTCTTAGTAAGACCATAAAATGTGTACGTGGTTCCCTTGGATTTAATGGTCGGGGGTGCCGCTTTTACGCCATTCGTTCGGTTTGTTTCTGGCTTGCATCAGGCCGGGTGATAGCGCATGCTCCGCCCTAACTCTGGGAACGATAAATACCATGTCTTCATGTTGTCTCTCAGGCCAGGACTGGCGACCGGCACAGGCACTGACCACGCCGGAAGAATGGCGTACCTGGCTGTTACACAGGGGGTCGTTGACCCTGAAGCTCCAGCAGGATTTTCCCGGTACTTTCAGGGTTGAGGTACTCCGGCATGACTGGGGGATTCCCCGGCTGGACGAGCGACAGGCGCTGGATCTCCATGATCGGACCCGCGCCAGCATCAGGGAAGTACTGCTGATCTGTAATGACCAGCCCAAGGTCTTTGCCCGCAGTATTTTGCCTGTGACGTCGCTGCAGGGAGGTAACCGCTGCCTGCTTCAGCTGAAAGACCGACCATTAGGTGAGGTTTTGTTTGCTGACCCCAATCTTAAACGTGGGGAGATCGAAGTCTCATCGTTGGCTGCCCGGACGTTTAATGGTTGTCTGCCCTTTGATTACGATGAACAAACCTCATGGGGCCGACGTTCTGTTTTTTACCTCTCAGGCCAACCCCTTTTGGTCAGCGAGTTTTTTCTGCCTGACCCCTAAACGGTTGCAGCCCGCCGTGAGGACTTTTAGACTGCGGCGGAAATAATGCAAGAATTCAGGGGACCCATGAAGGCGACGCTCACCCGCTATTTTCCTCGCCTCGACGACTTTATCCGGCTCATGCGCCTGGACAAGCCCATTGGCACGTTACTGCTGCTGTGGCCGACGCTCTGGTCGCTCTGGCTGTCCGCAGAAGGTGTGCCGAATCTGGGGGTGCTGGCGATTTTTGTCACCGGTGTTGTACTCATGCGCAGTGCCGGTTGTGTCATCAATGATTATGCAGACCGCCGGTTTGACGGGCATGTGAAACGTACCTGCATGCGACCGATCGTCACCGGAAAAATCGCCGAGAAAGAAGTGCTAGGCCTGTTCTCCGGACTGGTGCTGATGTCTTTTATTCTGGTGCTGTTGACCAACCCGCTGACAATTGGCCTGTCGTTTGGCGCCTTGGGACTGGCGGTGATCTATCCCTTTATGAAACGGCATACACACCTTCCCCAGGTCGTTTTGGGGGCTGCTTTCGGTTGGTCGATCCCTATGGCGTGGGCGGCTCAGACCGGTGAGCTCACGGCGATGACCTGGTTGCTGTTTACGGCCAATCTGCTATGGACAGTAGCTTACGATACCCAATACGCCATGGTGGATCGGGATGATGACCTGCGCATCGGCATTAAATCAACGGCTATCCTTTTCGGTGAGCTGGATACGCTGATCAATGCTGTACTGCAGATACTGGCGCTGGTGGGACTACTCTTTGTCGGGGCGAAACTGTCGCTGGGCTGGTTCTACTACCTGGGGCTGGTGGGCGCTGCCGGGTTGTTTGTGTATCAGTACCGCCTGACGCGCACCCGTGAACGGGATGGCTGCTTCAAGGCATTCCTGAATAACCACTGGGTGGGTATGACCATCTTTGCCGGTATTTTCGGTAACTACCTGATCAGTGGGTAAGAGTGCTGCGTTTGAACTGGTTTCTACGTTTTCAGCTGGCTGTCATTTGTCTGTAACATTCAGCCGGTGTAATCCCTACTAAATAACTGGCGGCTCGGAGCCAGAAACAGGGAGACGGGACAGGGTAATGACAGGCAACAATATTCTGATCGTGGACGATGAAGCGCCCATTCGCGAAATGATCATGGTGGCGCTGGAGATGGCTGGCTACCATTGTCTGGAAGCGGAAAACTGCGCCGAGGCCCATGGCATTATTGTCGATCAGCGGCCTGACCTGATCCTGCTCGACTGGATGCTGCCCGGCGGCAGTGGTATTGAGTTTGCCCGTCGCCTGAAGCGGGACGAATTGACCGCCGATATTCCGGTCATCATGCTGACTGCGAAGTGCGAAGAAGATAATAAAATCCAGGGTCTGGAGACGGCAGATGATTACATCACCAAGCCTTTCTCTCCTCGTGAATTGGTGGCGCGCCTGAAAGCGGTTCTTCGCCGCGCCGGTACTGCTGACCAGAATGAGCCGATCGTGGTGGAAGGGGTGACGATGGATCCTGTCAGTCATCGAGTCACAATAGATGGCAATCCTTCCGACATGGGGCCGACCGAATACCGCCTGCTCCAGTTCTTCATGACCCACCAGGAACGGGCCTATACCCGGGGTCAGTTGCTTGATCATGTCTGGGGCGGTAATGTCTACGTGGAAGAACGCACGGTTGACGTTCACATCCGCCGGCTGCGTAAGGCACTGGGCAATGAATATGAGCGTCTGGTGCAGACTGTCAGGGGAACCGGATACCGTTTTTCTACACGGGCCTGATCGTCTGAATCATAAGCCGAATGCCTGCATCCTGTCTCTGGATGATCGGCAGGGATTGTTATCGTAAAGGGTTGATCCAACGTGAATCGTAACTGGCAGTCTGCTGTTGTCCGGCGGCTGGTGCTATTGCTGGGTGCCTGCCTGTTGCTGGGGCTGGTCACTGACCAGGTGACCCTGTGTTTATTACTGGGAATTTCCGGCTATCTGGTCTGGACCCTGATCCAGATGTTTCGCCTTGGCCACTGGCTGGAAGCCAGTGAGTTTTCAGAACAGGAACCTCCCAGCAGTCACGGTCTCTGGGGGGTAATCTTCGATAATATCTACCGTCTTCAGCGACGACAGCAGAAATCCCGGCGTCGGTTACAAGCCGTTATTGATCGGGTGCAGGCGTCCACCGGTGCGCTCAGTGACGCGATTGTCATGGTCAACAGCCAGGGCTGTATTGAATGGTGGAACCCGGCCGCAGAGCAATTACTCGGTTTTCGTAATCCTGACGATCAGGGACAACACATTACCAACCTGATTCGCGATCCCCGGTTTATCCGTTATTTTGAGCAGAATGCCTATAGCGAACCGCTGGAACTCTCTTCTCCGGTGATTGAGAACATCCGGCTGCAATATTCCATTACGCTTTACGGGACGAATAATCGACTGGTGGTTGTGCGTAATATTACCCGGTTGCATCAATTGGAAGTCATGCGGAAAGATTTCGTAGCCAACGTATCCCATGAGTTGCGTACACCACTGACGGTGATTACGGGTTACCTGGAGACGATGCAGGATGGTTTGGCATTGATGCCGGACAAAGCACCGCCGGTCTGGAAGCGCGCGCTGACGCAGATGCTGACCCAGGCGGAGCGGATGCAGAATATCATCAGTGATCTGCTGACCCTGTCGCGGCTTGAAACCTCTGACAACCAGGTTGACCAGGGCGCTGTGAATGTTCATGAACTGCTGGATACTGTTGTGAATGACGCCATGGCTTACAGTGATGGCAAACACCGTGTCAAGCTAGAGTGTCCTGACAGTGCCTGCTTGACCGGAAACCGTGAGGAGTTACGCAGCGCCTTTTCCAACCTGGTTTACAACGCTGTGAAATATACGCCGGAAGGAGGCGATATCAAGGTTCGCTGGCTGGAGAACAATTATGGCGCCACGCTTCAGGTGAAGGATAACGGCATCGGTATTGATCCACAGCACCTACCCAGGTTGACGGAGCGTTTTTACCGGGTGGACAAGGGGCGCCATTCTCAAACCGGTGGAACGGGTCTGGGGCTGGCCATCGTCAAGCATGTGTTGCTGCGTCACAATGCCGTGTTAGACGTCAGCAGTAAACCGGGTAAGGGCAGCACGTTCTCCTGTCGCTTTCCTGCCGTGAGACGGGAGTGTGGCTGAGGACGCTTATTTTGCGTTGACCTTTTCTTAACCGACCGACTTGCCATATGGCGATTATGTGCCATCTTCTTCTGGCAAATGTCGTTTATCTTGCAGTACTTCGTTGCCAGCAGTGTTCATTACTGTGAGGCCTGCCCGGCAACGGGGACGTTCCCTGTCATACCGCCCATCTTGATGAGTATCACCATGAAAACGCAATGTTTAACGGGTTTCCTGTTAGGTGCGGTCGCGTTGTCATTACCGGCCTGTGCATCGACGCCCCAGGAGAAAAGCTTTCGGCTTAGCAGCCCGGATATTTCCCCACTGCGCATGATGGCCAAGAAACAGGAATACAACAGCTTTGGCTGTAATGGCAGCAATGTGTCGCCTGCCATCAGCTGGACGGGAGCGCCTCCGGGCACAAAAAGTTTTGCCCTGATGGTCTATGACCCGAATGCCCCGACGGGCAGTGGTTTCTGGCAGTGGCAAATGATCAATATTCCCGCCAGTGAGGCATCGCTGAAAGAAGGTGCCGGTGACGTGAATAGAACAGTTGCCCCCAAAGGTGCCTTACAAATGCGAAATGATTATGGCTTTTACGGCTATGGCGGCCCTTGTCCACCACAGGGCAGTGTCCATCTGTATGAGTTTGTGTTGCATGCCCTTGATGTGGATAAAGTCAGTGTTCCCAAGGACGCATCCGGCGCACTCACCGGTTTTGTTGTGAATGCGCACACCATTGATACGGCAACGCTGACCGCGCCCTTTGCCCGAGGTCTGTAATCTATATGGCTTCTGGTCATGTCCTCAAATGCGCAAACCGATAGCGCAAAACAGCAAGGATGGCGCAAGTGGCAGTGTGTTATCTGTGGATTTATTTACGATGAAGCTGAGGGATGGCCAGAAGACAGTATCGCGCCGGGCACTCGCTGGGATGATGTACCGGAGGACTGGTTATGCCCGGATTGCGGTACCTGCAAGCAGGATTTTGAGATGAAGCTGATTTTGTAAAGAAAACATCAAAATCCCATATATCGAGTCATGGGTTTCACTGACAAACTATCTGTTGTGTTTTTTCTGGCAGCACTTCGATAAATTGACAGTTTTTCCAGAGAATAGAGGGCTTCAGGGTATTGCCCTGTAGTAGCAGACTGTTTTAAGGTTGAGTTCTGCACCACAACACACGGTGTCAGGCAGCTTTCTCTCCGGGTACAGGAACTGGCCCGGTATGGAAAACCCAAAAGAAGAAAAAATACTCCAAGGAGTCGAGAGGGAAAAATATGCGCAAACCAGACCTTGTTGATGCTATCGCAGACCGTGCCGATCTCACCAAAGACAAAGCCACTGACGCACTGAACATTCTCCTTGATGAAATCACTAAGGCGCTTGAGCGTAAGGAATCAGTAAACCTGATCGGTTTTGGTTCTTTCGAATCCCGTGAGCGTGGTGCCCGTATGGGTAAAAATCCCCAGACTGGCGAACCGATCCAGATCAAGGCCAGCACCACCGTTGGCTTCAAGCCTGGCAAGGCGCTCAAGGAAGCAGTAAACGACTGATTCCGTTTATCTGGCCGGCCATAAGCCGGCCAGTATGTCGTCTTGTTTACTGGCCGCTGACGTTTAGCATCACACCCTACCTGCCACTGTACATCTCGTTGTCACCCGCTAGAATGCCTCGGCTGAATCAGGAAACACCCACGGGGGAGTCTTAGAATGAAATTTCGCTTGCTGCTTTGGGCGCTGGGCTTGTTGATGGCACGTGCCAGCCGCACTAATCCGGATTTCCGGAAAAAGCTGGAAGACAAAGACCTGGTATTCCAGATTACCAGTGATGATGGCGTTGCCCGCCATTACATTGTGAAGGATGAGCGTGTCCGCGCCCGGAGTGGTACCGTGGATTCCCCGGCGTTTGCCATCAATTTCACCTCTGCAGAGAAAGGGCTGAAGGCGCTGACGGCCAAGAATGCACAAGTCGCCTTCATGCAGGGTATTCAGGACCGGGATATTGTTATCCAGGGTAATCCGGCACTGGTCATGTGGTTCCAGTCACTGACCAAGTACCTGAAGCCCGGGAAAAAGAAAAAATCGAAAAGCGCCGAACCCAAAAAAGCGGCTTGATGGGTTGTTGTCTGCTGCGGTGAAAACCGATTGACAGACAAGCGTGGGTTTTATACCTTCATCGTCGATTGACGATGAAGGGTTTGATAGCCATGACAAAACAATGTCTGAGTAGCCTTAACGATATTGCCGTGGATGAAGCACGGGAACAGGCATTGGCCACCTGCGCGAAGGCCCTGGCACATCCTGCCAGGATCAGGCTGCTGCGGATTCTGACAGTCAGTGACAGCTGTCTTGGCAGTGACCTCGTGGAACAGCTGGGGCTGGCCCAGTCAACGGTTTCTGAGCATTTGCGCATCTTGCGAGAAGCCGGTTTTATCCATGCGGAAGTGCAGCATCCGCGGACCTGCTTTTCATTGAACACTGAAGCAGTGGCGCAGTTCCGGACATTGCTTGATTACCTGTAAATCTGATGACCCTATACCTGGATCGACCATGTACCGGGTATTTTTTAGCATTCCTTAATCGTTATTCGTCGATTAACGTAAAAAGGGTTCAAGTTATGAAGAATATTCTGGTTTTATGTACAGGCAACTCTTGCCGTAGTGTCATCGGCGAAGCATTAATAAACCATCTCGGTGGGACGCGGTTCACTGGCCACAGTGCGGGCAGCCAACCAGCCGGCCAGGTGAATTCCGGTGCTTTATCGGTTTTACAGCAGCATGGCGTAGACACCTCTGGGCTCAGCAGTAAAGGACTTGAGGCGTTTACTGAAATGCCCATTGACCTGGTCATCACAGTCTGTGACAACGCGGCGGCAGAGGCTTGCCCGATATTTCCCGGCAAGACACTGAAAGTTCACTGGGGATTACCCGATCCGGCAGGGGTGACAGGTGACCAGGAAGCCATCAGTGCTGCGTTTGAGCTGACTTTCCAGCAATTGGAACAACGGATCAGTGCATTAATTGCACTACCGGACGATTTGTCTGACAGCGAATGGCTGGGTGCTCTCGCACAGATTCACGAACAGTCAATATAGGAGACATGACATGGGTATTTTCGAGCGTTACCTGAGTGTCTGGGTTGGCCTTGGCATGCTGGCCGGTATTGTGGGTGGATCAATCTTTCCGACGCAGTTCGCCTGGCTTGGGGAGCTGGAATACGCCAACATCAATTTCCCTATTGCTGTGCTGATCTGGCTGATGATCTACCCGATGATGATGCAGGTGGACTTTGCCTCGGTGAAAAATGTCCATCGTCGTCCTCGAGGATTGGTCATTACCCTGACGGTGAACTGGTTGATCAAACCCTTCACCATGGCGTTATTGGCCGTTCTGTTCATGCGACACATTTTCTCGGCCTGGATTCCTGCAGAACTGGGTGAACAGTATATCGCCGGTATGATCCTGCTGGGTGTGGCACCGTGTACGGCGATGGTGTTTGTCTGGAGCCAACTGACCAAAGGGGATCCGAACTATACCCTGGTACAGGTGGCTGTGAATGATCTGGTGATGATTATTGCATTTGCACCTATTGCTGCATTTCTTCTGGGGGTCACGGATGTCTTTGTACCTTGGGATACACTGTTGCTGTCGGTTTCGTTGTTTGTTGTTATCCCGCTAGTGGCCGGTTGGTTGACGCGTAAGGCGATGCGTTCGGAGTCAGCATTGCAGGCGCTTGGTGCAAAACTGAAACCGTTGTCTATCGTCGGGTTAGTGGGCACAGTTATTCTGTTGTTTGGTTTCCAGGCCGAGAAAATCCTCAGCAATCCGCTGGATATTGTGATGATAGCCATTCCGCTGTTACTGCAGACGTACCTGATCTTTGCCATTGCTTATGTCTGGATGAGAAAGTGGAAACAGCCTCACTGTATTGCAGCACCTGGTGGGATGATTGGCGCATCCAATTTCTTTGAGTTGGCGGTGGCTGTAGCAATCAGTCTGTTTGGTTTGAGTTCAGGGGCTGCTTTGGCAACCGTTGTGGGTGTTCTGGTTGAAGTGCCGGTGATGCTCTCTCTTGTAGCGTACGCAAATCGAACGCGAGGACAATTTTCAGCCATAAGCAATTAACCACCAGTTGCAATGTATTGTTGTACTCGTATTACTGGGTTACCCGTACATTGATCCACCTAAAAAGTGCGCGCTGAGTTGGTCTCGTTCGATAAACTTCAGCGCGCTGCTGCTGAGATTGCCAGATACTTCTTTTGGAATTTTGCTGCTTATTACCTTAAGCGCCCTGATCTCAGCACGTTGTTCGCCATAAGGGTCTAGTAAAAAAAAACCAGGGATTTGGGAGCCGTCATCCAGAATTTTCGATCCTTTATCAAGAACAACATACATATGATGAGGTTTGAATCCCTGTAATAGGGAGGCTTTGGGAAAATGTTGTATAGCTTTTGTTCCGATAACAGCTGAACCTCCGCCGCTGAGATGTTGCTCAAGTCTTTGCAGGTTTTCTTCCGTTAGATCTAAGAGAAAGGAAATCGGGGCATCATCAGCATCAGCGTCTTGATCAGGGGATTGGCGAGGTAATACTGCATAGGCAAGTGGGGCACGACCAAGATCTATAATGGAACGTTTATCGCCTGATAACAAATCATTGGAAGCTGCACAAATCTCGGCTCGTTCCTCGGCATGAGGATCATGATGTTGTTTCTGATCTTTACCTTTTAGCGTTTCCTGTTTTGGTTCGGGAGGAAGTTTGCTATATCGTTCAGTGAGCTGAATAGTTTTTGCTATCAGGTAGCTCAGAAAAGCTTTCTCAAGTAGCGGGTACAGTGTCACAACGCTGTCACTAAAATGACTATGATCAGTTTGATCGAACAATAAGTCACAGGTGACAGTGACAGGTACACGCTCTTTTGTATGATGATCCCTGAATATTATGGTGACGGTTTGATAGGTGTCTCCTGAATCAGCTGATTTTGTTTTTGAATTGACAGGTTTATTGACAAAAATGTTGGAACATAAAATCTTGAACTTATCCTCTGATTTCATCAGTGACGAGATCGCAGTAATCAGGTAGCAAGTTGACGCTTCTCTACTCTGATGTACATCCAATGGAGAGGCTCTGTCGAAGTGTGTAACTTGCGTTGGTACAACATGACAACGATCTGCTGTGATTTCAAGTGCTGACAGGAGTGCATGGTCTGATGCAAAAACGGGAGGTAGTGTATAAGGATTTTTTGTTTCATAAAAAGGAAAATTGTTTTCTTTATCTGCAGATATCCTGTTTAGGCTGCGGCTTTTTTGTCTTGATGCAGTGTCAGGATTACCAGCATAACTGTCTTGATAATCCAGAATTATTTGAGCCAAGGTATCGGGTAATTGAGCGCGTGAGATGTTCTTTTTTTCACGAATTGTGCTGATGACTTCTGCCAGTCGGCTCAGTGTTGTACGAGTTTTACTGGTCTTTGCCACATTTCTCTGGGCAAGAAAAAGCGTTTCAAAAGGGAGTTCGTCTATATCTGTTCGTTCTGCGTAACAGTAAGATGGGGGTAATCCATGTCTGGGTTTGGCCATCCATTGTTTTAGCAGTCGCTTTCCCGGGAAACTCCGTACTTTAGGGTCAGGGCGTAATACCCAGACGTTTGGCATTTGGGTTGCAGTGGCTCCAAGATCGACAAAATCCATGACATCAGCATCACATGTAATTTCTGTGATCTATCAGACAATATGTGTTTGGTATTAGTTCCAGACAAAGTGAGTTTGAGGCTTCAGCGTAACGGTCGCCCTGTGTAGCCAGCGGCGGATCCGTGGTTCAATGCTTTCTGGGTGCTCATCCATTAACAGGCTGGTGGCTTACCCTCAGCTTATTCAGCCGCTTTCATACGCCCATGGATTAACCTGATAAATTGTGTGTTCTGGTTGAAATGCCGGTGATTCTTTCTCTGGTGGCGTATGCTAACCGGACACGCGCTCAATTTGAGACAGAACCTGTGGCATCATGTATTTTATTGGTCAATAGGGAGTGGCCTTGCAAAATCGTTTAGCGAGTGTGTCATAGGGCTCGAATAAGATAGCGCCTTTGCTGAAGTCGGCAGTTACCTGATTGTTGCCATCAATTTTCAAGTCTTGAATTTCTGACTCTTGTTCACCGTAAGGGTCATAGATAAATACGCCTTCTCGCCCTGGTTTCCCATCCACCACTTCGCGTCCTTCACCAAGAACTGCATAGATATGACCTGGCTTAAGGCCTGTCCACGGCATTTTGGCCGCATCGGCGTAGCTGAAACGGGTGGCCAGTACGGCAGGTTTTCGATTGCTGATGTGATGACGCAGACTCTTTATTTGGTCGTCGTCCAGTTCTATTAACGGTTTCAGATCTTGGTTGTTATTGGCGTCAGTGTGATAGGGCAGGACTTTATAGGTAATGTTGGCATCACCATGGTCGAATGTCGTTTTTTTATCGCCTTTTAAATCATCCGTATCAGAGTAGGGTGAGGCATCTGCTTGCATTGATTGCAGGGAAAGGAGTACGCCATCGGGATCGTCAGGCAAATCGTGCTCACGTGTATTGGGACTTTGATTTGGAGGGCGTGTCTCTATCTGATTACATTTTGCGATGAGGTAAGCATGTATGGCTTTTTCAATGATTGTCACCCATAAGTCATGATGATTATTGGAATAGATATTGTGTCCACGTTCACTCACGAGTGGGTCACAGGTGACTGTCACGGGAACGGTTTCTTGCGTTTCATGATCTTTTAACAAAACCGTTGCTGTTGTGTAGATTTCGTTATTGTTTTGATCATTCAGATGAGTCTGAATAGAAATAATGGACTGAATATAGCTTTGGGCCATCGGGGAAATCAGCATTGCAGCTAATGGTGCAAGAACATAGCAATTACTGCGTAGTTTTGATTGGCGAATATGGAATCTGCTGATGTCGTCGATAGTCACCGGTGCCATAAAGCTTTTGCATTGTTCCGGATCGTGGCCGAGTGACTGCAGTAGTGCGTTATCAGTGGCATATATGCCTGGTAATGTCCTGTCGTCATGACGTTGACATACTCTTTTCGTTGAACCATGTATTGCAGTGGGGGGCTTCTCATCAATCAAGACAAACTCATCATCAGTCATTTCTGCTGGTATTTCTTCTGGTATTGCTTGATTTCCTCGGCAAGGTGATCAGGCATAACGACTGTTATTTGAGAACTGGGCATCCAACGGCGAGCCCACTCTCCTAGTCCACTCCATGAAATAGGCTTGTTCAGCGTACTGGGAATATCGCGGTGAGCACAGAACATATCTGCAATTGGTCTGCTACTGGTGGAACAGGGGATGTTTTGAGTAAACGTTTTCATTAACCCATGGTCTTTAGAAACCTGGCGTTTAGAAAGCCATGCAAAATAGCCGCTCTTAGCGGGTTTCTCATCAGAAGGTTTTACAATTAACCTGCTACTTTGGTCGTAAGCACTTGTCGCTTCCATGCTACTTTACTCACAGTTTGCACTATATCCAAGGTGTTAGTTATTTGGACAATAGATTGCGCGACTAGTTTCACGCTTCAGCGTAACGGTCGCCCTGTGGCAGCCAGCGGCGGATCAGTGGTTCGATGCTTTCCGGATGTTCAGTCATGAGCAAACTGGCGGCTTGCTTGACGGTGTCGAGGAGCTGTTCATCGCGCTGCAGGTCTGCGACCCGGAAATCAATCATACCGGTCTGGCGGGTGCCGAGTACTTCGCCGGGGCCGCGTAATTCCAGGTCCTTTTCGGCAATCACAAAGCCGTCTGTGGAATCACGCATGACCTGCAGGCGCTCTTTCCCCTGTTGGGACAGCGGGCCGTGGTACATCAGGACGCAGTGACTGGCGACTTTCCCACGCCCGACCCGGCCGCGAAGCTGATGGAGCTGGGCAAGCCCGAGGCGTTCGGGGTTTTCGATAATCATCAAGCTGGCATTGGGCACATCGACGCCAACCTCAATGACAGTGGTCGCCACCAGAAGGTGCAGGTGGCCTTCCTTGAATGCTTCCATGACCTCAGCTTTTTCAGTCGCTTTCATACGACCATGGATTAACCCGATGGACAGCTCAGGCAATAATTCCCGTAGTTTTTCAGCCGTGACTTCAGCCGCCTGGCATTGCAATGCTTCGGATTCCTCAATCAATGTGCAGACCCAGTAGGCCTGGCGACCTTCCAGGCAGGCGTCGCGAACCCGTCCAATAATCTGGTCGCGACGGTCATCGCTGATCACTATCGTGTTGACCGGTGTTCGACCGGGAGGAAGTTCATCAATCACTGAGCAATCGAGATCGGAGTAAACGCTCATTGCCAACGTGCGCGGAATGGGTGTTGCCGTCATGATCAATTGATGTGGTGTGGCGCCATGCCCTTTTTCTTTCAGGGCAAGGCGTTGATGGACACCAAAGCGGTGTTGCTCATCAATAATGGCCAGTCCGAGTCGGTTAAAGGTGACCTCTTCCTGGAACAGGGCATGGGTACCGATAATGACCGCTGCTTCACCCGTGCGAATCAGTTCCAGTTGTTGTTCTCGTTTTTTGCCTTTGGTTTTACCCGTCAACCAGGCAACAGTGATACCGAGTGGCCGCAGCCATTGGCTGAAATTTGCATAGTGCTGTTCTGCCAGAATTTCGGTAGGTGCCATCAAGGCAGCCTGAAAATCGTTCTCGACAGCCTGCAACGCAGCCAATGCCGCGACAACCGTCTTGCCTGAGCCGACATCGCCCTGAACCAGACGAAGCATAGGGGCTGACTGGCTGAGATCCTGACCGATCTCCTTTGCAACACGCTGCTGGGCGCCCGTTGGTGTGAACGGTAACTGTTCGAGGAATTGTGTCGTTAATTTATGCCGGGCAGGCATAGGGTGACCTTCTTGCCGCCGAATACGGTAACGTATTTTTTGCAGACTGAGGTGATGAGCCAGCAGTTCTTCAAAGGCCAGACGATGCTGGGCAGGATGCTGGCCTTCAAGCATGGTCTGTACATCTGCATCCGGTGGTGGGTTGTGAAGATAGCGTATGGCTTCTACCAGGGGCCACTGGTGATAGGCGCTGAGCAGGGAGGCGGGAAGCCATTCCTGTAGCGCATCCGGATGATGCATAAAGCCCAGTGCCTGGCTGCAGAGTGTACGCAGGCGTTGTTGGGTCAGTCCTTCGGTACTGGGGTAAACAGGCGTCAGGGTATCTTCAACAGTTGTCGTTTGATCATCCGAGATAATGCGGTATTCCGGGTGGTACATCTCCAGGCCGCTGGCGCCCCGACGGGGTTCGCCAAAGCAGCGGATGATAGCGCCCCGTTTCATCGCATTACGCTGGGCGCCGCTGAAGTGATAAAACCGGAGACTGATGGAACCGGTGCCATCCTGAACCCGGCAGAGCAGGCTGCGTCTGCGACCATTGACGATATCAGCCGCCACAACCGTGCCCTGGATAACCGCATCCATTCCGAACTGGAGGGTGCCTAGCGGTGTGATCCGGGTACGATCCTGGTAGCGCAGCGGCAGATGAAAGAGCAGATCCTGCAGGGTATGAATCCCGATCTTTGCGAGTTTGTCAGCCAGTGCAGCGCCTACGCCTTTCAGACTGGTGACCGGGATTTCATGCAGTTTATCCGCCATGGCCGGAACTACCTTTTAACAGGTTTGCCTTTGATGGGCTGGGTAGAACACAGGCGGATGGCTTGTTCCAGCACGTCGATAGCCTTGGTGCGTGGGAAGCTGGCGCGCCAGGCAAGCGCCACCGTTCGAGCGGGGGCAGGCGACTTAAAGGGGCGGGTGGTCAGCAATCCTTCAGCGTAATGCCGGTCATCGGCTGCGGACATCGGCAGTACGGTGATACCCATGCCGGAAGCGACCATATGGCGGATCGTTTCCAGAGAGCTGGCTTCAATATCCATATTGCCATTATTGCCCTGGGTATTGTCTTTTTTGTTCGTCAGGGCGGGGCAGGCCGCGAGCACCTGATCACGAAAACAGTGACCTTCACCCAGCATCAGGACATCTTCTGCCTGCAGACTGAGAGGATCAATGGTCTTTTGTTTGGCCCAAGAATGACTGCCGGGCATCAGTACGGTAAACGGTTCATCGTAAAGGGGTTTGGTCACGACGTCCGGTTCTGTAAACGGCAGTGCAATAATGATGGCGTCCAGTTCCCCCATGCGGAGTTTCTGGCGCAGAACCGCAGTGAAATTTTCCTCAATATAAAGCGGCATGGTAGGCGCTGTTTTTGTCAATTGAGGAATCAGGTGTGGAAACAGGTAAGGGCCGATTGTGTAAATGGCGCCGACACGCAAAGGACTGGACAATTGGTCCTTGCCCATGCTGGCGATTTCCTTGATCGCGCTGGTTTCTTCGAGCACCTTCTGTGCCTGTTCGATGACCTTTTCACCCAGCGGTGTCACGCGAACCGCAGTCTTACTGCGCTCAAAGATAGCAATGCCCAGTTCATCTTCCAGCTTTTTCACGCCAACACTGAGCGTCGGTTGACTGACAAAGCAACGCTCGGCTGCTTTGCCAAAATGCCGCTCCTGGGCGAGGGCTACGATGTATCTAAGTTCTGTCAGAGTCATGTTCGTTATTGTACTGTAAAAATAAACAGTATTACTACGGCTGCAGCTGCAGCCCATTGAAAATTTCTATTACAATCTCCTGTCATGGTAAACGACTTTGGCAACAGTGCAATGGCAGAAAAGATAAGGGTTTTCATCGCGGGTTGTGGTGATGTGGGAAGCCGCCTGGCAGAGGGCCTGTTGGCAACAGGCCAGTTTGATATCTGGGGGCTTCGCCGTAACCTCAGCCTGTTGCCGGCAGGCGTTAAGGCGGTGGCAGGTGATCTGGCAGCTGAAGAGGAGAACCTGGGCGAATGGCCGGAAGCGATTGACTATCTGGCTTATTGCGCTGCGGCAGGCAGCCGTGACGAGTCAGTTTACCGCGCAGTTTATCTGCAGGGTTTGCGGCATGTTCTAACAAAAGTCGCTTCGATGAAGACGCTGCCCAAGCGTATTTTTTTCACATCCAGTACGGCGGTTTATCACCAGAGTGGAGGGGAGTGGGTCGATGAATTGTCGGAGACCTCTCCGGCTGGTTTTTCGGGGCAGGTGATGCTGGAGGCTGAAGCACTGCTGCAACAGGCTGGTATTCCAGGAACCAGTATTCGTTTTGGGGGCATATATGGTCCGGGTCGGGATTATCTTTTGAGGCGAGTAAAAAGTGGCCAGGGCTATCGAGAGACGCCGGTTGTCTATGGTAATCGCATTCATGCCGATGACTGTGCGGGGATGCTGCATTATTTGATCGAGAAAGATCGTCTGGGTGGCAACGTAGACCCATTATACGTGGGGGTTGACGATGAGCCGGCTCCGATGCACGAAGTGACTGACTGGCTGGGGAAGCAGCTGGGGATTACGGTAAAACCCGGAGACGATGTCCCTTCACGCGGTTGTAAGCGCTGTTCCAACGCCCGGATAAAGGAAGCAGGTTATCACTTCCTTTATCCTTCTTTCAGAGAGGGTTACCGGTCATTATTAGGTCTCAGTTGAGCTCCAGAATGGCTTCAATTTCCACGGGAACCCCTTTAGGTAATTCCTTCACGCCGACAGCTGCCCGTGCCGGATAGGGTTGCTCGAAGTATTGTGCCATGACTTCGTTGACCAGTTGGAAGTTGCCAAGATCGGTCAGGTAGATGGTGATCTTGGCCGCATCCTGCAGACTACCGCCTGCGGCTTCGGCAACCGCCTGCAAGTTACGGAAAACCTGGTGGGTCTTGGTCGTGAAATCACCGTCCACCACCTCCATGGTTTCCGGCACCAGTGGGATCTGACCTGACAGGTAGACAGTCGTGCCCACCTTGACGGCCTGGGAATAGGTGCCGATGGCGGCGGGGGCTTTGTCGGTGTGGATAATCTGCTTGTTGCTCATAAGTAGAATCCTGATTCACTGGTCGCTGTTTTTTGTTCGTAGAAAGACTATACCAAAGTTGGAGGAGGCAGTGGGTTGCTCTACTCAGGCAGGCTTAAATAGATACCTGCAAATGCTTCATTGAATCTGTGGATGGCTGCTTAACTTAGGAAGTGATAGATAGAATGTTAACTGCGCGTGTTCCACGGAAAAGGCTGGGCGCTTGTGAGAATGAATCAAAAAACTATTCAAGGCTATAACCTGATTGAAGTGATGTTCGTAGTCTTGATTCTGGCCATTATTATTGCCTATGCCTTGTTCACGTATAAGGGGTTTTCTGATAGGTCCAAGATTGAAGAAGTGGCACGTCTTGCTTATGAAATCAGGCAGAGCATTGATGTGCACATTGCCTCGAAAAGAGTCTTTCCCCCGCCGATTAACAGAACGTACAGTGATCTGAAGTATGTACAGCGGGCAGAAACGCAGCTGGACAGTCCTGACCAGTATCGAATTAATGTTTATTTCAAACGAGAAGCCTTCCCTGAGAGTTCTGTGCAGAGGGTTTTTACGTTATATGGAAAGTTGATTGATCATCAAATGGATTGGCATGAGTGTGGCAATGCCTGTGTGAAGAATCCGATTGATATCCCGCCGGCGCAACCTGTTCCGCCTGCACCGGGTTCTGTCGCTATTGTTGTTGCGCCACCTGACCCTACGTCGCCGCCCTTAAATCCCCCGGTTGTTACACCACCCATGGTAAATCCGCCCTTATTGCCAAATCCGCCTGTGTTGCCACCTTCGCCTTCTGAAGAACCGTCCGACTGGAAGGTAACCAATATTAATGTTCTGAATATTGGGAAATGGTATGGCAAAGTGGTTTTTATCGTGAATTTCAGGAACGGGGAAACTGAAACGGATGAGCGCATACAGGGGCCTGCAGAGGAGCGTATCCTGAATCAGCCATCATCGCCGGGTTATGAAAACCCGGTAAAAGACATCATTGTTAAGACATACTGGCTGAAGGATAACTGTTACATGTTTGGCAGTGGTCCGGAGTGCTGGTATGAGGTGGGTACACGAACCGTCGAACCAGCGGGAGCAGACCAAGACAAGTATGTCTGCTTTGACTATGGAAAGCTTGATACACCCATGGGCTTGTTGAGTATTATGGGGCACGAGAGTACCCGTTGTGATGGCAGAAAATGGCGTTATTGAACGGGTCTAGGGATCCAGCTTATCCGAAGGCAGTAGAGCAGCTAAAGCTGGCTTTTTGTGTGGGAGAGGATTAAGGCAAGTCCCTTTGCTATTCAATCGTCACGTTGGGTAATGTTTGTCATGGTTTAATGACGCGGATTTCCTTCACATCAATTTCTGGGGTTTCCATAACGCCGGCATCCACTTCGCCCCGAATTTCCAACACGCTGTTTTCGTTGATGTTTTGCGCTGGCATCAACCGGTCATCAATATCGACGGGAATCTCCCCGGTGCCATCACTGAAGATGTAGGTTTCGTGTTTCTTTTTTTGTAATAGCTTGCCTTCAAGAACCACATACATGTCATCTTTGGGAGCCTTGTTGATGGCAGCAACACTGGTCGGTTCTCCGCCAGCGCCAGGACCCGTGTAGTCAGCAAGGGTGAAGCTTGACAGGCTGATAGCCCCTGCAATCAGCAGGGAATGGGTGATGCTTTTCATGGTGATTCTCCAACGGCATAAAGGCGCTGGAGACAGCCTAGGTCAGTTTCTGAGGTTGGTCATCCCGGATGTCGCAGCAATATCTCCATAGGGCAGCGTGAAGCTCGCTATGAGCTTCGAGTGTCAGGTGTTGTGCTGCTGCTCACGTTCTTTCAGGATTTGCCAGTGCCTGTAGAGGCCATCAGCCTCCAGGAAATCAGGCATATCAATGCTGTAGAGAGAGGTTTGCGGGATCAACTGGAGTGTCTGCCAGCCGCCTTCTGTGGGCAACGCAAATCCATTATTCAGGATAAAGCAGTCGATGACTGCCGCAGTCAGCCGGTCCATTGATTCCACATTCATGTCACTCTCCTCTCAATCAGTTATTACTGTATTGGAGTTTCCGGAACCGCGAAGGTTCCGGAAGGTGACCATTGAGTTGGGGCAATACGTCAACGAGGGAGATTACGTTTCTCGACGGCGTGAGATGGAAGTAACCCCACGAATCGTGCGTAGTCGCTTGATTACCTGGGCCAGGTGTATCCGGTCTTTTACCTTGATCAATAGCTGTGCCTGGCTCAGGCGGGCGTCTTTTTCCTCGACACTGATCTTTTCAATACTGGCTTCAGCGGCCGTCACCGTGGTGGCGAGCGAGGCAATCATGCCCTGCAGCTGTTCGAAGGAGACTTCCAGGTCGACATAGAATTCACCGTGGACATTTTTGTCCCAGTCCACTTCCAGAATTTTTTCCGGGTTATGGCGAATTTCTGTGATATTCCGGCAGGAATCTGTGTGAATGACCAGGCCCCGACCTGAGCTGACATGCCCTACGACCGGGTCGCCGGGAATGGGATGGCAGCACTTGGCAAAGCTGATCACCATGCCTTCTGTCCCGCGAATCGTCAGGGGTTTCTCCGGATTGGAGAGATCCATCTGATGCGTCATGGATTCGTGGGTATCGGCCAGATGGCGGGCAACCAGGTAGGCCATGCGATTACCCAAACCGATGTCTTCCAGCAGGTCATCCAGTTTATCGAAGCCGGTATGTGTCAGCGTACGGCTGATATCGGCTTTCTCCATCTCTTCCAGCCGGATACCCATGGGAGTAAGCACCTTGCTGAGCAGGCGGCGACCCAGGGCAATGGATTCGGTGCGTTTCTGGTTTTTCAGGTAATGGCGGATGTTGGAGCGCGCTTTACTGGTGGTCACAAAGTTCAGCCAGGCGGCATTGGGCCGCGCGCCCGGAGCTGTGATGATCTCGACGGTCTGACCACTATCGAGGGGCTGACTCAGTGAGGCCAGTTTGCGGTCGATCCGGCAGGCGACGCAGCTGCTGCCGATGTCGGTATGAACGGCGTAAGCAAAATCGACAGGGGTTGCGCCTCTGGGAAGCTCGAGAATATCGCCCTGTGGAGAGAAAACGTAGGTATCATCCGGAAACAGGTCGACTTTGACGTTCTCGATGAATTCCAGGGAATCGCCGGCTTTCTGTTGCAGTTCCAGCAGATTCTGCAGCCACACACGGGTACGGTCTCGGGAACCCAGCAATGCTTCATCGCCCGACTTATAGAGCCAGTGCGCGGCAATGCCGTTATTGGCCATGTCTTCCATTTCCTGCGTACGGATCTGCACTTCAACAGGAATACCGTGCAATCCAAACAAAGTGGTATGGAGCGACTGGTAGCCGTTGGCCTTAGGGATAGCGATGTAATCCTTGAAGCGTCCCGGTATCGGTTTGAACAGGTTATGAACCAGTCCCAGGCAGCGATAACAGCTATCAATACTGTCCACTATCAGGCGGATGCCGAAGACATCCATGATCTCGCTGAAGGATTTACGCTGTACTTTCATCTTCTTGTAGATGCTGTACAGGTGTTTTTCACGACCCATGACACGGCCGTTCAATCCCTGTTTTTCGAGCCTGTTGGTGATTGAATCGACGACTTTCGTAACAATTTCGGAGCGATTTCCCCGCGCGTTGCGTACCGCATGGGTAAGCATGTTGGAGCGCATGGGATGCATGGCGGCAAAGCCAAGATCCTCGAACTCAATACGCATCTGGTGCATACCGAGGCGCTGGGAGATCGGTGCGTAGATGTCGAGGGTTTCTTTGGCGATACGGCGTCGTTTTTCGGGACGGAGCACACCCAGGGTGCGCATATTGTGCAGGCGATCTGCCAGCTTGACCAGGATGACACGGATATCCCGGGCCATGGCAAGCGCCATTTTCTGGAAGTTTTCTGCCTGTGCCAGTGTCTTGTCTTCAAACTGCATGTGGGTCAGTTTGCTGACACCGTCGACGATCTCGGCGACGACATCGCCGAACTGGTCACGAATGGCGTCTTTTCCTATGCCTGTGTCTTCAATGACATCGTGCAGCATGGCGGCCATAAGGCTTTGGTGATCCATGTGCATATCAGCAAGGATACCGGCCACTTCCAGGGGGTGGGTGACGTAAGGTTCGCCGGAGCGGCGCTTCTGACCGTCGTGCGCCTGTTCCGCATAGTAATAGGCACGCTTGACCAGATTGATCTGGTCTGTGTTCAGATAGGCTTTGAGACGATGGGCAAGACTGTCAATGGTCGGCAATGCCCGCCTCCTTTGGCTACAGGCTTCTGGTTCGCTGAACGCTATGCACGGTACCGGTTTACGGTTGCAGCAGCTACTTCATCTGTTGGTTACGGCTACAGATATCTGCTGGTTGGAGCCGTCCGCTCCCCGGTATCGCGATTACTGCATGTTCAGCTGCTGACGGCACAACAGGCCGCCGTCAGTTTGGTTCAGTAGAAGCCTGGTCAGGGAGCGGTCGTCACCACCAGTCTGGAGTCCTTACTCGAGACCGAGGAACAGTGCCGCTTCGTCGTCGTCCTGCTCTTCCTTGTCAAGCGCCTTGGGATCGATGACGCCTTCAGCGATTTCACGCAGGGCCATGACAGTAGGCTTGTCGTTTTCCCAGGGCAGCTTGGGATCCTTGCCGCCGATGGTCAGCTGGCGGGCACGCTTGGAAGCGGCCATAACCAGCTCAAAGCGGTTGTCGACGTTTTCGAGGCAGTCTTCTACGGTTACTCGGGCCACGTTATGCTCCGGTCTATATCAGGCTGGAACTAACCAGCATTAATGAGTGTGTAAAGAGTGATTTTACTGGTTCACAGCAGATTATGACAATAGCTCACGCAGTAGTGCTTGCCGATATGCCTGCTGAAATGGCATGGCCAGACGCTGTGCCCGGACGATAGCTTTCAGATCAAACAGGGCATCGTCGAACCGGTCGTTGATGATCAGATAATCAAACTCGCCGTAATGTGACATTTCGTTGACGGCCAGGTTCATTCTTTTTTCGATGATGCTGGCATCGTCAGTCTTGCGTCCGACCAGGCGTTCGTGCAGCGCCTGCTTTGACGGCGGGATGATAAACAGGCTGACGGCATCGGGCATCAGGCGACGAACCTGTTGGGCACCCTGCCAGTCAATTTCCAGAATGACATCCTTGCCCTGATGCAGCTGTTCCTCGACCCATGCTTGAGAGGTGCCATAGTAGTTGCCAAACACTTCGGCATGCTCAAGAAAGGCATCCTGCTCAATCATGGCCTTGAATTCGTCGACAGAGGTGAAGTGGTAGTTAACACCGTCAACTTCACCGGGACGCATCGCGCGGGTGGTATGGGAAACGGATACGCAGATATGCGAAGTTGATTCCACCAGTGCCGCTACCAGACTGGTTTTGCCTGCCCCGGAAGGGGCTGCAATGATGTAAAGCGTGCCTTTGCTCATGCCTGTACAAAAAAACCTGTTTACTATCTGTTTAAGGTTAGCTCCGCGATGACGGCTCTGCCTGCATCGCGGGATATTTCTTGTCAGGTCTGCCCTGTTGATAACATGTTCGTATATTGGCCCGAATTCCGTCGCAAAAAGGCGCCAGGCCTGTGGGTAAGTTATTGGCAAACCTGTGGGTAATGTGTGAAAGTTTCTTTTGTGTTTTTATAACAAACTGTATTTATTCAATATTCTGGACTTGTTCACGCATCTGCTCGATGAACACTTTCAGGTTGACTGCAGATTGCGTCGTGCCAGCGTCAATCGCCTTGGATGACAGGGTGTTGGCTTCCCGGTTCAGTTCCTGCATCAGGAAATCCAGGCGGCGGCCAATAGCGCCGCTGTCACTGTTGAGTACCCGGCGCACTTCGGTGACATGCGTGGTCAGGCGATCCAGTTCCTCATCGACATCGGCTTTTTGAGCCAGGAAGACCAGTTCCTGCTCTAACCGGTTAGGGTCAGTTTCCACCCGGGCATCTTCAAGGCGCTGAATGATTTTATCCCGCTGGGCCTGGAGCAGTGCTGGCATCTGCTGACGCACTTTTCCCGCTTCTTCTTCCACGCTGTCGATGCGTTGGAGAATGAATTGCTTGAGTTCAGCTCCTTCGCGAGCGCGGGTTTCGCGGATCTGATCCAATGCCTGCTCAAAGGCTTGCAGTGCGTTCAGCTGGATTTCCTTGATATCGGTTTCATCCTGCTTGAGAACGCCGGGCCAGCGCAGGATATCCATTGGGCTGGTTTTGGCAACGCGGTCTACATGCTGCTTGATCTGCTCCAGAGCGGTATTCAGGTCAGTCAGTACGGTGGTGTTCAGGCTGAGTGACTGACCATTATCCAGTGGCATGACCCGTAGGCTGCATTCGACCTTGCCGCGATTCAAATTGCGGCGCAGCATTTCCCTGAGGCGCGACTCAATTTCCCGCATAGTCTCCGGCAGACGGAAATGGGGCTCCAGATAACGATGATTCACGGAGCGAATTTCCCATACGAGACTGCCCCATTCATGGCTGGTTTCAACCCGGGCGAAGGCGGTCATGCTTGCGGTCATTGGCCTGTATCTCATGCTATCCAGGTGGGAGTGCCTGCCGGTTCCGGAGAAACCGGTCAATCTTCAGTCATTCTGAAGGGTTGCGGCAGTCGATGCCTGGCGGTGGATAAAACCGTTAATTCTAAACTGGATGACGCAACGGTGATAGTTGGGACATGCCGTGGCGTCGTGATGAACGGATTCTGCTTCGGGGTGGATGTTCGTTATAATCCGTCCACTGTATTTTTCATACGCTGTTTAAGCAGGTAGACAAGTTATGCGTCCAAGTGGAAGAGCGGCAGATCAGTTGCGTGATATTCGGATTACCCGGGGCTATACCAAGCATGCCGAGGGTTCCGTGCTGGTGGAATTTGGGGATACCAAGGTGATCTGCACCGCCAGTCTTGAACGCAGTGTGCCGCGCTGGCTGAAAGGCATGGGGCAGGGCTGGGTGACAGCAGAATATGGCATGCTGCCCAGAGCGACCGGCGATCGGACCGGGCGTGAAGCGGCCCGTGGCCGTCAGGGTGGACGTACCCTGGAAATTCAGCGTCTGATTGGCCGTTCACTGCGTGCGGCGGTCGATCTGAAGATGCTGGGTGATAACACGATCACTATCGATTGTGATGTGATTCAGGCGGATGGTGGTACCCGTACGGCCTCCATTACCGGAGGTTGTGTGGCGCTGGTAGACTGCATT
The DNA here is from genome assembly GCF_039540975.1 of Kistimonas scapharcae. NCBI lineage: Bacteria > Pseudomonadati > Pseudomonadota > Gammaproteobacteria > Oceanospirillales > Endozoicomonadaceae > Kistimonas > Kistimonas scapharcae. Next base: position 1,383 of record NZ_BAABFL010000452.1, on the reverse strand, counting down.
CGCCATATGCAGCGCAACAAGCTTATCCGCAATGATCCTTTCAAGCAGCTGATTGGCTCCATTTCTGTGGGTATGTATAACGGCAATCCGGTGCTGGATCTGGATTACCCGGAAGACTCCAATGCGGAAACTGACATGAATGTGGTCATGACGGAAAAAGGTGGTTTCATTGAAATTCAGGGAACGGCCGAAGGTGAGCCATTTGATCAGGCGCAGATGGATGCCATGATGCAACTGGCGAAGCAGGGAATCGATGAAATTCTGACCATTCAGCGTCAGGCGCTGGAAGCCCCCTGATTTTCTGAGATTTATCTCGCAATAAATAAAGCCCGGTTAGACCGGGCTTTTTTATTCATCAGAACGAGAGTTCCCACTCGTAGTCGATGATCACAGGGGCATGCCGGGAGAATATTTCTCCGGTGTAAATACCGCCATTCAGAACGCGATGACGCATGCCGGCAGTGGCCATCTGGTAGTCGAACCGCCAGCCCATGTCCTTCTCGCGCAACCGGTCATCTTCCCACCAGGTGAACTTGCCGCTTTCACGATCCACTTCGCGATAGGTATCCACATAACCCAGCGGACCGGTGATTTCATCCATCCAGGCCTGTTCAGGTGGCAGGAAACCGGAGGTTGACTGGAAGTCGCGCCAGTTGGCCACGTCCATCTTGCGGTGGGCCACCTGCCAGGTGCCGCAGATCAGGAACTCCCGGCGCTTGCGCTGTTGTTTGTCGAGATAATGGAGGTAATCCTCCATGAACTTGAACTTCACATTCTGGGATTCGTCATCCGCATTGCCTTCCGGTACCAACAGGCTGGCAATGCTGATCTTGTCAAAGTCTGCCTGAATGCAGAGACCCTGACTGTCGGCGACCGGGAAACCGAGGCCGGTGATGATGGCTTTCGGCGGAACGCGGCTATAAAGCGCTACGCCGCCTTTCTCCTTCTCAGGGTCATAGCCTTCAAAGAAATAACTGAAATACTCATCCGGTGTGTAAACCGGATCGGCCAGCTCGGACTCGCTGGCCCTGATGTCCTGCAGACAGATAACATCCGCATCCTGGGCAAGTGCCCAGTCGAAAAAACCATTCTCAGTGGCGTTTTTGATACCTTCACAATTGAAGCTGATTATTCTCATACCGGGCCCTTAATGCTAGCGCCCATATGATACCGTTTTCTGTTACCGTTACACCACCTTGTAACGTAAGGTAACTAATGGTTTTGCGGTTATTGGTGTCACGCAATTGTTAGTGAGAGGTGAAAATACCTGACTCTATCGTTAGGGATAGAGCCAGGAGAAAGTGATCTTCCCCCGATAAAATGGACACCTGTCTACAGCTAAACTGCAGCCTCGTATTCTACCGGTGATTGATAATTAAGGCT
>NZ_BAABFL010000451.1:0-31042 GCF_039540975.1 Kistimonas scapharcae | reverse complement strand
CATGACACGTCTCCTAACCCAAGGAAAACCAGTGTCGTAAGTTTAGACGGGAGAATGGCTTATGTTAGGTGGTAATCAGGTATCCTTATACGCAGGCTGAGCCGATTGACATCCGATTGGCAATCGAGCTCCATATTTATATAACAATTTCAACAAATGAAGAGCCGATTTTGTGCCTGAAGTAGGTTTATTAGCAGCGTATATTAACGCCGTACCAAGTGGGGTCATAAGGTTTGGAAGCATACCTACACAAAAAACTTCTTCAGGATCGTCAGGCCCAATATATTGACATTCTTGATTAGGATTTGAACCATTTTCCAATAACAGCTTTATTAAATTAAACCATTGATCGGAAGTGGTCGTTGTTGGTGTATGTGGTTCACAAAAAGCCAAGGATTTATGAAGAAGATTTTCAGCAAAAAACCGCGTTATTCCACTATTGATAGTGTCTAAGTTTATCACACCATCATAGTGAACATATCCACTCTCTTGAGAATGGGTATCGCGGTCACAGCCCAAGTAATTTATACCTTTCAAGTATGGCTTCCAGCACTCCCCCCTCTCTTCATCAGAAATCCCACATTCACATCCATTCTCATAGGGCCACTTCACAAAAAGAGAGAGTTTTCCATCCGCTTGAATTAAAAGAGAGCTTCCATCGTGAGAAAAAACATAGCCTGTTATGCAACCAATAGGATATCTATTAATATTTAACATCACCTCTTGACTTTCCGTATTTACAACAAGCTTTTTATCTTGATAAACCTTCAGGCTAAACCGCTGTGCTTCGAAAGCCTCTCTATCCTTATTCCATTTATTCATCACTTTTCGAATTTCATTTGATGCACTCTGTAAAAGTGAAATTTTCTTATTCTGATTGCAATAAAATAAAGATGAAAAAAGTTCATCCGGACATGTATCCATACCTATATAACGCTTCCATTTGCTCTCATCACTGATAAAAAAATGACATCTTTCATGAGACCTGATCCTTAAAATATTTCCATCCTTGGATCGCCTAACACCTTTAATAAGCTCAAGACCAAACGCTCTAAAATCCACAAGAATTTCATTTGAGCGCACATCGACTAAAACAGGTGGGTAAGTGTATATTCTGAATGTATCATCTTTATAAATAGGTCTACGACAAACATCAACAGGACAACCTATCTTTCGCCTACCAAGCCATTGTTCCTTATATGCATTTTTTATCACCCTCCGACATTCACTACTGTTTATTTTTCGACAAACCTCTTCTTTTTTCAATATAGGCCAGCTTTTATAAATTGTTACAGCATCACTTATTAAGTTTTGATCGCCTAAACATGCCACATTCGTATCTGAACGACTAACCTTCATCATTATAACCATCCTTTATACCAGTATTGACTAGGAGGGATGATGAGATCATTCAACGTGAGAATCCATAACCAATATATAAATCAATACTGTGCAAAAATGATATTTATACCGTTAATCCAAGTATTTTAATTTACCTGATTACCACCATTCATCAGCCACAGTAGCAGCAAATGCTCTGAAAGCCTTGCCATACTAGCGATATAGAGCAACTGATTCAAAGTTTAGGGGTCAGCATGAAGCTACTTATGCGCCATCTATCCCGTGTGGTGCTTGGAAATCTCGCAAAAGAACTGAAGAATGGTGGTAATCAGTTTAATTTATAGCATTACAATTACAGCTAGTAGTATTCGCATAATACTACTAGCTGTAATTAAATAGTTTTTACTGTATTTCTATCAATGACTTGGTCAATCGGCCAATATCAGTGTGATGTACCATCTTGCCGAACGGCTCAGCGGCACCTTCCGGTCCAAAGGCAATGACCGGTACCGGTGTGCTGGTATGGGTACCAGTACCCCAGATCACATTCTGGTCTTCCGCCACCGCACGACCGAGCAGGTCGTGACGAATCTCTTCGCCGTAGACATAGAATGCCCTGAAATCACGTACTTTCGGGAACTTGTCAGTATCCAGGTACTTGTGACCGGCCACCCGGAAAGGATTATTCTCGCTGGCCAGAATGTCTTTGGCCTGATCAACTGTGATTTTGAATTCACTGTTGGCGTTAACAATGCTCACCAGATCTTCAGGGGTTTTATCGGTCTTGGAAAATGCTGAGAACATATCCGGATAGCTCATTTTCTGATCGTACAGTCGATCCAGAATATCAAAGCTGCCGAAGTTGAAATTTGGCTTATAAGCCTGCTCTGCAAAGGCTTCACCATTCAGCGACTCCGGCGCAGGAATGTTGGCTCGCGTATAGGAGAAACCAAAACCACCGGTTTCATGGTCAGCCGTGATGACAACCAGCGTATCGTTACGGTCTTTCACCCAGTCGTAGACATAGTCGATCGCTTCATCAAACTTCAGCATTTCATGCAGCATGGTACCGGCATCGTTATCGTGGCCGGCCCAGTCAATGCGTCCGCCTTCGATCATCAGGAAAAAGCCGTTGGGATCCTGGGAGAGGATATCCAGTGCCTTGGCCGTCATTTCCTTCAGAGTCGGTTCCGTACGTTCGGGATCATTCTTGTGATGCGTATGCTGGATGCCATCCGCCATACCGGAGTACGCAAACAGGCCCAGGAGTTTACCACTGCCAGCCGCTTCAAATTCACTGCGCGTCAGGGCTACCTTGTAGCCAGCATTTTCTGCATCAAGCAACAGATTCTTGTCGTCTTTACGCTTGGATTTGATCCTGACCGTGCCGTCAGTGCGTTCAGTCAGCTGCTGATATAAATCCCCTTTGTCGTTGACGCTCTTCGGAATCCAGTGACGAAGTCCGCCGGAGAGCATGACATCCACTTCTGTGGCCAGCATATCTTCAGCAATCTGGTTTTCCAGGGAGCGGTGGGGGCGATGCGCCGCAAAGGAAGCCGGTGTCGCATGAGTCAAACGGGTATCTGACACCAGTCCGGTGGCTTTGCCGGCTTTTTTAGCCCGTTCCAGTACGGTTTCAGCCGGGTTACCGAGGGCATCCAGGCCAATAGACTCTGACGGTGAAGGCTCACCCGTCGCCAGCTGAGAGGCGGAACTGGCTGAGTCGACAACGATATGATACGCCGGATTGTGCTGAGACATGCCCAACACACCGGCCTCCATGAATTTCGCCATACCGGTCGGCTCCCCCTGGTAGATGGAGCTCGGCGCGTTAGTGGAATATTCCTGCAACAGGCCCACTTGCTGTGGCCCCATACCGTCACCAATCATCATGATGACATTCTTGACGTCTGACTTGGCGGCCGCGACCTGCTGATCGGTCGACTGGCATCCCGCCATAAGGACGGCGGACGATAAGACGCCGAAAATGATGGAACGTTTGAATGGTGTTTTCATGAGCAGTCTTTAGTTGTTTTATGTCGTGTGGCTGATCGTAAAGTCCGTTTATGAACACTCGCGGTCAGTTTGATGACTGTTCCATGACAAAACACCGATGCTGAGCACCCCCGTTTTTATCACAGAAAAAACCAAGGCTGCGGAGGTATCTGCTGGTCCATTAGTCCTATATACGCTTTATAAAAGCGTTGTATTTCATAAGACACTGGGCAGATAGCGAGCAATCCTAACACGGCATACCGCCTTGACTTCAAGGCCAGTGCCAATAATCAAGGACGACCGCAACGTTCAATACAACCACAGCAATTACCTTGCCATGCAATGACATTTTCTCCGGGAATTCCCGCTGGCCAAGCGGTTTCGACTGATTGGCCACTCATTGTCTAGACTAAACAAACGTGCCGAAAAAACACTGGAAAGGACGTCCATTACGATGCTCAGGGACAGACTGAAAAACAGGGGACTGGTCAAGCAGTACAAGGATTTTCTTGCGTGGGCGATGGATGCTCACGACAAACGCAAGAAGGTCATTCGGCCGCTGGTCAACGCGGTTTTGGTCGCCGCCGGTGTCGCCAAGTGGCACAGACGCCTCTTTGGTCGCCCAGGTTATGACAAGATTTTACTGATACCCCGTGCGGATGGTCTGACGCTCGCACAACAGGAAGAAGAACTGAAGAACATCATTGAACACGCCAAGCCATTCATTATTGAGCATATTGCCTTTGTCACGGACAACCACGGATTTGATGCAACGCCTGGCGACCTGTTTACCCGGCTGGCAGACAGTGACCTGGACGAAGATGACCTCAGGAACCTCCGGGATCTCTACAATACACGGCTCCAGAAAGCCCTGAACGCCCGATTCCCTGATCGCTGGCTCAAGCGTGACAGGCAGGATGATTCCCAAAGCAATCAACCATAAAGGTTACGCGTCCTCTCTACGCTGCTGGTCACATGGGCAACAACCAACCGACAGCACACTGTTTCGCCAGTAATGACCAGAATCGTTCAGCCCCCGCATGCAGCCTGACATCATTGCGGTACAACACCACATCCACGGCAATACACCACTCTTCTCCGCCTAATGGCTGAAGTTGCCCACAACGTAACTCGTCCGTGATCGCATAATCCGGCAACCAGGCAATGCCTTTACCTCGCAATGCCATTACCTTCAGCAAATCTGTCAGAGACGATTCCATGACCGGGCGAAACTGCAGGCGATCCGCACTTTTTTTCAGCAGGGTATTTACCCGACGCCCCATATGCGAGCCCGGGCTGTAACGCAGCAAAGGTAATGGCTGTCCGGCTTCCAGTTGAAACAGGGGGTTTCCCTTCGAATTACTGGCGCACACAGGACGCATCCACGTCTTACCCAGAGGCAAACTGGCAAAGGGCGGTTGCATCAAGGCATCGATATCAAATCCCAGCAGGAAATCACAACGTCCCTGCTGCAGGGCTTCCACGGCCAGATCCATATCAATGCTTTCCACCCGGCAACGGGCTGCCACATCAAACTTGCTCATATGTTCGAGCAGATTGGGTAACTGGGAGAGTGAAAGGGAATGAGAAGCGGCAAAATCAATAGGCTGACTACCCGGTTCATCCAACCCATGAATCTGGTTGAGGCCTTCCTCCATCTGCCGGAGCAGGTTACGGGCGGTTGTGCGGAACAGGCGTCCCTGCGGGGTCAGGCTGACCGGTGTGGTGCCACGGTCAATGAGCTCAATGCCCGTCGCCTGCTCCAGTGAGCGGATGCGGCGTCCGAACGCTGGCTGCGTCACATTGCGCTGGGCGGCCGCACGGGAGAAGTTCCGCAGGTCGGCCAGCGCCAGGAAATCCTCAAGCCATTTTGTTTCGAGATTCATGCCGTCACTCAATTTACGCCCGTTACAGGAGGAGATGGGTGCGACAAAGTATTTCAGACTATCCTCAGGCCGCCAATGCGGGAGTATCGTAATACCAATGGACGCAGGCATCCGCCAGCAACGCCGTGGCATCCAGGCAGGCTTCCGGTTGTTCCATCGCCAGGCGGGCCAGACCGACCGGAATCTCCGTACATCCCAGGATCACCGATTCAGCGCCCTGATCCTGTAAATCCGCAAAAATGGCTTCCATCATGGCGCTACTTTCCACCATGCGGCCGGCCTTGATCGCGTAGATCGCCTCCATCATGCGAGCCTGCCCCAGTTCATCCGGCAACAGCGTCTGAGCGCCTATTGCCTCAATCCGGCTCTGGTATAAACCCGCGGCTACTGTCGCTGACGTCGCCATAACCCCAATGCGCGTCAGGTTTCGCTGCTGAATCTCAGCCATGACGCAATCCAGGATGCTGATCATGGTAATAGCGGTCTCAGCCTGCAGACGTTCAAACCAGAAATGGGCGGTATTGCAGGGAATCACCACACAGGTGGCGCCACTTTCTTCCAGCCGATGCAGGCCATCCAGCATGGCGGGGAAGGGATCTTCACTGCCCTTCAGGATGCAGGCGCTGCGGTCGGGAATCTGGGGGACATTGTGCACCAGCATGGGCATGTGCTCCTGGTCAGAGCCTACCCCGCAGCGCATAACGACTTTCTGCATGAAATCGATGGTTGCCAGAGGCCCCATGCCTCCCAGAATACCGAGCATTGTCCTGTTCTCCCGCCAAGGCATTCGCAGCAGACCCAGTCTGAGTCCGGTGCCATGAATGGTGGCACTATGATTCACTGCCCGGTTGATCGTGTGAAATGCCCAAAAAGAAACGGCAATGCCGGAACGGCAATCAGGGAGTAATGGGCTGGACTCAAATAGAATAAACCTGCCAGGAAGGCAGGTTAGGTTGGAAGGGCTAGATCAATAGGATTCCGCTTCGGAGGCTTTTAATGATCATCCCCATGATCATGATCATCGTGCTTTTTAGGGTATTTCTTATGGCTGCCTGAACGTTCATGATCATGCCCATCATGGTCTCCCGCTTTACCGCGAGGATGGTTATGCCCCTTATGCTCTCCCTTAGCCCGACGCTTTTCCTTGATTTTTTCCCGCTGCTCCGGAGAAAGACTTTGCCACCAGGCTCGACGCTGCTCAGGCGTCATGTTCTTCAATTGCTCTTTGGTGACGCGCTGGCCACCGGAATGGTCTTCCGATTGCGCCATTGCCTCAGAACCAAACAGCATAAAACCTGCCATAATAATCGCAAATGACAACCGTTTATCTGTCATGATGACACTCCCTGTCCGCCAGTCTTTTTATGATAGTTGTAAATGCTGTCAGTCCATGCAAATACATCGGGTCTGCTCTTTCACGAGGCAGGGCGGCAGGGGCATTGCCTGCCCCCGGTTGTCTTTTAACTTTTCTCCGGCGATTCGATTTGCCGCCATAAATCGAGCCTGTTGCTCATTATCCGCCTCAATAGTGATAGTGTCGCTCTTATAATCCTGCCAAATGCTGTCCGCGGGGTTAATTGGTTCAATACGGTATAGTGGCATAATCAAGTCCTTTTTCACGTTCAATCCATAAAAACAATGCGCACGCTCTATTCCATTAATCCGTCCACCTAATCAGACTAACATGCGATATCCATATAGAAAACTATACATGTCGCTCTGTATCCCAAACAATCAGGAACTTTTTTAGGCACCAATAATCAAACATAGAAATGGGAAGTTATAGTTTTCACTAATTAATAACGGAAACAACTAACCAACCTCAAACCTTAAGTCCATCACATGAGAGGTCTAATTATTCATGGCCAGTTCTGCTATTCAAGCTGATGGTTCAAGCCCATTTAGGATAATGGAGGAAAACGAACCGTCAGTAGCAACAACATCTAATGCCAGAAGGCTCTCAATCCATGATGAAGCCAGGCCTACGGAGATACCTACCGGCAACAATGAATCGATCTTAAAAAAATTATTAGAATACACTATTATCGTTTTGAAAGCTGTGGCAACCATACTTATTCTACCCGTTGTATGTATCCTCAGCATTCCTGTTGCATACATCAAAATCAATGTCGAAACCCTTATCAACCGTTATAAGCATTATAAAAAATACCACCCTGGAACCCAGTTATTCAGACCACAAGCAACGCGTTATGCAAAAAACAGAATATGTGAACAACTCCAGAATCATTATAACTATATTATCGAATTTTTCGACACATGCTTATATACAAAAAACAAACTAGAAAAATGCCTCCCCTCCAGAATAGCAGCAGACACGGCTGAAGAAATTGCAAACTGCGAGAAAACACTTGATGACATTATGAATAGAATAAAGTCATTAATGATTGACTTACACAGAAATCAGAGAGTAAGAGAACAGCTTCCCAAAAACTATACAGAACTCAATGAATCACTGAACGCATTTCACAATTCCCTAGACGAATTACTACAAATAATTTCTAAAATCCCAGCTGAATCGGCAACGACTGAAAACGCAGTAGAAACTAACAGAAAGGTAAGTTTGCGAGTTAAAATAAATGTTTACTATCGGTGGTTCAGTAATCGTTATAGTGCATTTGACCGCTATAAAATTTGTCCCCATTGCTGTGACAACAGTGTATCTCCAACGGCAGAACAGCTTCCGTATTCTTTACGATCACTCCTGTTTACATTGCATAAATTACCCTATTATCCCATTGTGGCACCCGCAATGGGTGTTTACCGATCAGCCCAGATGGTGCTATCACTGATTTGGGGCACAAGTCGCCCAATCAACTATTTCCCATGGCACCCGGGTGAGGCTCACCGCTTTCCTTTCTCAACTCCAGAACATAAGGGTATGGAAGGGATATATAGTGATCCGGTTGAAGCTCTCGGTTGGACCCGCGCTCGTGCACCATTAGAAACCCCCTATCTGGTACCAGTTCTTACTGTCGCATAAATAACCTGACATTATGACGCCTCAGTATCGGGTACCAAAAAGTGTACAGCGATTTATCTGAGCGATGAATTTTCACGCCTGCCATGTGTAAATATCTACCTACCATTCGATTTATATATGGACAAATCATTTTATTAAAAACACACTTTTTATAAAAACAGAAAAAGTTAATAACATTAAACAAATACCAGAAAACTTTTCATAAAACAATGAGTCTGACATTAAAAGGGAGGTTCGTATGAAAAAGTCAGACTTAGAGAGTCCCTGCATTAATCAAGGATTCAACCCTGTCAGTAACAGCTTCACTTTAACTGATCAACCAACAATACCCCAACAACAAAATTTAGGCGCTACCGCTAAAAATAGTGGCATTCATACTGTCGATACCACACCAAAAATCCCAGAAAACCCGCTCAGAGAAGAAAATCAAACTTACAAATCCATAACAAAATATACTATCATTATTTTCAAAGTAGCCGCGACAATTGTAGGTGCCATTATATTAATTCCAATTGGCGCAATCGCAGGTATTATACGCTACACATTTGAGAATACGGTATATTTTTACAAACATTATCATAAACATCACAGGGGCTCTGTAGTTACACAGCGAGAACATCTTCGCCAACAATCAACTGCGCTCTACTATTGCTTACTAGTTCGCATAAATAAACAGAAGGAACGTTTACTCGAACTGTGTCAGAGGCATAATATAAACATTCCTACAGACTCAGAGAATTCACTCTCAGAATCACGTAATACTCAATCCCCGCCTAGCAATCAACTGTCAGATATATTAGGTATGATTCAAAGACAGATTAAACAAGTCAAAGATTTTACCAGTAATTTGTTGATACCTGATCTAAACCAGGAAGATATCAATTATGCCGAACAAATATTCAATGAAACAATGACAGGGAATCGGGATGAAGTATCTCTTACTGCTCTGTCAGTAGTATTTGACCAACAATATACCGCTTATCAGGCCGAAAATATAAATTTGAATCTGGAAAACTCTCTTATAAATGAGATTGAATTACTCTCTGATACACAAAGACGAATAGAACGAGAACTACAATCTATCAACTCCATTTCGGGCAGGCGCCGATGCCATGGATGCTGTGTCTTTTGCAACTATCCCCCCTTTGAATACATCCCTTCTTTACCAAGAGCAATCGCATTTTCATTAGTCTCTTTTGTAACCTACCTGGCTCCAGTAGGACTGTTTTTTGGTGCGATCAATACTGTGTGCCTTTGGATAGCTCTTATCTGGGATACAGAGCCTTTTATAGATCCATTTCCCTGGGGAGCTAGATTTCCCCGTATAGATGAAAGAAGGATCCAACAACAAACCGTACCATAAGTGCGCCTACTAAGTATCCTTTAACAAGATCACAACCAAAAAATACTCTCACCGAATAACATCTATCCATAATCATTAATGCACACATACTGAAAAATTGATTCTTAGTACAGGCTTTTCATAGAGCGTTATTAGAACAGGCACCTAGGCTACCTGTTTCATCCACCATCACCCCTCTGCAAATATGTCATAAGTGTTATAATGTATCGTTTTCTGTTTTTTTGGATCCTCTCCCTTGCAGATTAACGATACATGTTGTCCCCACAACCATGAACATTGCATCACCAATGCGCTTGATCAGGCGGAAAAACTCTGTCAAAAGCAGGGCGCACGCCTGACACCACTCCGGCGCCAGGTGCTGGAACTGGTCTGGCAGAGTCACAAGCCGGTCGGTGCTTATGACATCCTGGCTATGCTGTCTCAAACACAGGAACGCAACGCTGCACCTCCCACTGTCTACCGTGCCCTGGATTTTCTGCAGACCCAGGGGCTTGTCCACCGGATCGCCTCTCTCAATGCCTATATTGGCTGTCCTCATCCCGAACAGCCTCATGAGAGTTCGTTCCTGATCTGTGAACAGTGCCGCACTACCGTTGAACTGGATAATGCCGTGATCAGCACCGCTATCGCACAGGCTACCGATACCAGCGGTTTTCTGATCAATCACTCCAATGTCGAACTGACCGGACTGTGCCCCAACTGTCGGAAACCGGATTAATGAACAACCCTTTGCTGCAGCTGAAAAGCGCCAGTGTCTGTTTCCAGAGCCGTACCGTACTGGAAACCATTGACCTGACCCTCAACCGGGGTGAAATCGTGACACTGATCGGCCCCAATGGCGCCGGTAAAACCACCCTGGTTCGTGTCGTGCTCGGCCTTCTGACGCCAGATACCGGGCAGCGAACCCTGAAATCCGGCATTACGATTGGCTACATGCCACAAAAGCTGCATGTGGAACCCTCCATGCCGCTGTCAGTCCGACGGTTTCTGGCCCTTGCCGGCGCCAACCGGAAAAACATCAGCGCGGCCCTGGCCAAAACCGGCGTACCCCATGTCAGCGAAAGCCCCCTGCAAACCCTCTCAGGCGGTGAAATGCAGCGGGTCTTACTGGCTCGCGCCCTGTTGCGAAAACCTGACCTGCTGGTACTGGACGAGCCTGTACAGGGTGTCGATGTGAATGGCCAAAAAGAACTGTATCACCTGATTGGCCAGCTTCGAGATGAAACCGGCTGCGGCGTACTGATGGTCTCCCACGACCTGCACCTGGTCATGGCATCTACCGACCGGGTGATCTGCCTCAACAGCCATGTCTGCTGCTCCGGCCACCCGCAGCAGGTCAGCCGCCACCCGGCCTACCTGAAACTCTTTGGCGGGGAATCGGAAGAACTGGCGGTCTACAGCCACCACCATGACCACCAGCACGCAGCCTGCGGCGAGGTCATCCCTGAATCCTCAACGGACACTCCCACCACCGAACACTCACGGACGCAAACACATGCCGGATTTTCTGCTTAACGCCCTGCTGGCCGGACTGGGCGTCGCCCTGGTCGCGGGTCCACTCGGGGCGTTTGTCGTATGGCGAAGGATGGCCTATTTTGGCGATACACTGTCCCACTCAGCCCTGTTCGGGGTTGCCCTCGGCCTGCTGCTGGATATCAACCTGAACATTGCCGTCATGGTCTGCTGTGTCGTGCTGGCCCTGTTTCTGGTCGCCCTTCAGCAGAAACGCTTCATTGCGACGGACACCCTGCTGGGTATACTGGCGCACAGCGCGCTTAGTCTGGGGCTGGTTGCCGTCAGTTTCATGGACAATATCCGCATCGACCTGATGGCTTACCTGTTTGGCGACCTGCTCGCTGTGGGCACCGAGGATCTGTTCTGGATCTATGGCGGCGGAGCACTGGTCATGACACTGCTGCTGTGGCTTTGGCGGCCACTGCTTGCCATCACTGTTCACAAGGAACTGGCTGAGGTCGAGGGCATTCCGGTGCGCAAGGTGCGACTGGCGCTGATGGTGTTGATTGCCCTGGTCATTGCCGTCGCCATGAAGATTGTCGGTGTCCTGCTGATTACTGCCATGTTGATCATCCCTGCAGCCACGGCCCAGCGTCTGGCACGCACGCCCGAGCAGATGGCCATCGGCGCCAGCCTGTGTGGCATGCTGGCGGTACTGGGTGGTCTGGCGCTCTCCTGGTATCAGGATACACCTGCTGGTCCATCGGTAGTGGTCTGCAGCACCCTGCTATTCCTGCTGACGCTGGCCTTACCGCAACGTCGTTAACTGTGATCAGGATTTTCACCATGAACGATACGCTGAAAACGATTCTGGAAAACCGCTACACCACCAAGGTCTTCGACCCCGACTGGCCGGCTGACGAACAGAAAATCCAGACGCTGATTGAGACGCTGCGCCTGGCGCCTTCGTCTATCAACAGTCAGCCCTGGCACTTTTTTGTCATCTCCAATCCGGACGAACGGGCGCGTCTTGCCGAGTCAGCCTGGGATAACAACAAGCCCAAGTTCTGCGATGCCTCGCACCTGTTTGTGTTCTGCGCAAAAACCCAGTTCGATGAAAACGATATCCATGCCATTGAAGAACTGACAGCCGGTGTTCGCGGTATGGAAATCGACGAAGAACGGCTGAGCATGTTGACCAGCTTTGTCTCCGGCAAACCCTCGGAGGAACGCAGCCAGTGGCTCAAGCAGCAGGTTTACCTGGCCTTTGGCCAATTCCTGTTATCCTGCGCCATCCTTGATCTGGATGCCTGTCCGATGGAAGGGTTCAGTCCTGAAATGCTGGATGAACTGATGGGGTTGAAATCACGCGGGCTGACCAGTGTCGTGCTGGGACTTGTAGGCAATCATGCGGAAGGGGATTTCAACCATCCATCAAGAGCACCCAAGGTTAGATTTCCTAAAGAACAGGTTGTGACCGAAATCCGCTAATTATCACACTTAAAACCCACGATCGACCGCTTGCAGATTCTTCGCCAGTTGAACTGCCACCAGAGGGGGACGGATAAATCCATGGTAATCCCCCTTTGGATTGACCAGCACCACATTCGCACTGTGCTCAACCAGATAATCATCTTTTGTTGTATCGCCCACCGTTGTGAAGGCCACATTTAACTGCCGCGTCAGTTCATAAATGTTGGCCATATCTCCGGTAACACCCACAAAATCCCGATTGAAGAACGGAACATAATTCGCCAGTTTGGCCGGATTATCCCGCTGGGGATCGACGGTCACCATCACCACTTTGAAGCGTTTGGCCAGCTCGCTGTTGAGTTCCTGAAGCTCCAGACTCAGCTCATTTAATTTGGCCAGTGTCGTCGGACAGACATCCGGACAGTAGGTGAAGCCGAAATAGAGCAGCGTCCAGTGGTCTTTCATGTTATCCGCAGAAAAAGATTGATTCTCATGATTGACCAATGGTGCCATGGAAAAGGTGCGGGGCGTTTCGAAGATAAAAACACCGCTATCTCGGAGAGTTTCCCTGTCGAGCGGCGGGGACTGCGTAAATTTGTTGAATGTCAGCCCCAGAATGACCGCAACCACCGCCAGCAGGGCAAACACTGTCATTCGGACTGATTTCGTCATGGCATCCTCACAATGGCAAATAGTGATCCACCAGCAACACCACAAACAGTAGCATCAGGTAGGTGATGGAGTAGTGGAATGTCTTGATGGCAGCATGCTTGCGCGTTCCGCGATAAAGAACCGTCGTCCAATACATGAAACGCAGTCCCAGGACAGTTGCACCGGTAAGGTAAATCAAACCACTCATTCCGGTCAGGAAGGGCAGCAGGCTGACCAGGAACATCACAATGGTGTAGAGCATGATATGCAGCTTGGTGTACTGCTCACCATGGGTGACCGGCAACATCGGGATATCCGCCTTGGCGTATTCGTCTTTCCGGTGTATGGCCAGCGCCCAGAAGTGTGGTGGTGTCCATGCAAAGATAATCAGTACCAGCAGAAGCGCATTACCCTGGAACGTACCGGTAACGGCTGTCCAACCCAGCAGGGGAGGGGCGGCACCGGCAATCCCGCCAATCACGATATTCTGGGGCGTGGCCCGCTTGAGTATGGAGGTATAGATCACCGCATAACCCACCAGTGATGCGAGGGTTAACCAGGCTGTCAGCGCATTCACCATGGTGATCAGCACAGTCATACCCAACACACCAATGGCCAGCGCAAAAGCCAGTGCCGCGGCAGGCTCAACTTTACCCGTCGCTACCGGACGCTTGTGGGTTCGCGCCATCAACAGATCAATACGGCGGTCAACGATATGGTTGATGACCGCAGCGGACGCGGCACACAAGCCAATACCCACATTGCCAAACAACAGAATATCCAGCGGCACCATGCCCGATGTCGCCAGGCACATACCGATCACGGCCGTCAGCAGCATCAGTGCGACAACCTTCGGTTTGCACAGTTCCAGATAGTCACGCCAGCCAGCCGGTTGGGCTGCCAGCTCAAGTTTGTTTGTCGTCATAACATCCCCTTTCTTATAGTCACTTCCATGCCATTTTTGTAAGGAATATTGCCGAATTTCTCTTCCTCTCAACTAAACGACTGTGTTGCGATTCACGGCAGAGAGCCTGTAATTAAAGGCGATAATTGTCGTCAGAAGAAACGCACCGCCCAGGTTGTGTGCCACCGCAACCGGCAGCGGCAGATAAAACAGAATATTGCTGACCCCCAACGCCACCTGTACACCAAGCGCAATGGTGACCAGCGCAGTTAAGAACGGCAGACTTTTATCGTTACGGGGATTCCTTCGCAGCCATAAAAATGCCGCAGCAATCATCAGCAGCACGATCACCGTCGTTGCTACGGCACCTATTCGGTGGACAAAATGAATCGCTGTGCGGGCTGCGCTATCCATCTGCCCGCCCAGATAATTCGGACCAATCGACTGCGCAAGATCAAAACCCTCAGCAAAATCCAGTTCAGGCAGCCAGACACCATGACAGGTGGGGAAATCCGGGCAGGCCAGCGCCGCATAATTGGAGCTGGTCCACCCCCCAAGAAAGATTTGAATAATCACCACGAGCAGTGCCACACCACCCAACCGTTTGAGTGTGGTGACGGGTGGACCTGATAAGGTTTTCACTGAAAGGGGACTGAGCCGCAACGTCAAAAGCAGTAGCAGGCTAAGCGTGGCAAACCCTCCCAGCAAATGAGCAGTGACAACCTGCGGCCAGAGTTTGAGGGTTACCGTCCACATACCAAACAACGCCTGACAGATAATCAGGCCAAGAATAAACAAAGGAAGTTTCAGTGGAAGGAGCCGTTCTGAGACTAGCTTTCTGGCTCGCCATGAAAAGAGGGCGATGGCGCCAACCAGTAATAGCAATGTGCCTGCCACATAACGATGAATCATCTCCGCCCAGCCTTTGAAGATATCCACCGGATCATCAGGAAAACGGGCTTGTGCGGTGGCAATTTCGTGCGCCTCGTTAGGCACACTCAGGAAGCCGTAACAACCGGGCCAGTCAGGACAACCGAGCCCTGCATGCACCAGCCGTGTCCAGGCTCCCAGGCCAACGACGACAACGGACAGACAAGTGGCAACAAGCGATAAGATAAACAGACGTCGCTGCTGTGGAGCTACTGTCATATGGCATTCTCCCTAGTCTCGACTGCGGTTCCCTCGCAGTTACACCGATTGTTATAGTTGCTTTTAGCGTGTAACGGATGCCGGACAGCCTTTACGACATAGTTATTCTATTCTTCAGCCAATCTTGCTGGCCTTCAACAGTTTTTCGAGATCCTTGAGTATTTGTTTGCCGGTATGGTCTGGTCCATAGTGCATCATGATGTTACCCAAGGGATCGACCAGCAGGATGGGATTTTCCCCTGTAACAGAATCAGGCAACTGCTTTTTAACCGTCGCCATATCCACTTTCAGCGTTTTTAAGCCTGGGTGTTCACGTTTCTGTTCATCGGATAATGCCACCCCTTCACCGATCAGGTACCGGTTCATGCGGGTCACATTTCGCCCCAGGGCAATATGCACCTGCCGGCTGAGATAAAGCGCATTGGCACAGGATTCAGTACAGTCGCTGCCAGCAAGGATCAGCATCCCCCATTCACCATCAAGTGACTCAACATCCAGCAAATGGCCCGTTTCATCCTGCGCTGCCATTACACTGAGGTTCACGGGGGGCATGATCAACTCACCATTATTGACGCGCCCGCTTGGCAACCAGACACCGGCATAATACATCCAGGTTGCCAGCACCATTAATGTGACAGGCAGCATCAGGATAAATAGCGCCTGTAGCCGCCCGCGATTACCGGTTGGCTGCTGCTCGGTCGTAGAAACCATGGGCTGTTCAGTGTCCTTTGTCATGGGTGCGTCCTGCCGTTTTGAGGTAATAACCGCCAATCCCCAGCATCACCAGCGCCATCAGAAACCACTGAATAGCGTATCCCAGGTGCTTGCCGGGCTGCATGTTGATCGGGTGAAAATCACGGGTGAGGCTGCCGGGTTGCTGTTCATCCAGCACCATAAACCAGACTTCCGGCACTGCCTCGAGAGCCTCTCCCATCCGCTGGATATCCAGTGCCTGAATGACTTTGGGCCAACTGTCTGACCAGTGATCCTCGCCCAGCAAAAACGCCTTTCCAGCAGGCTGCCAGGCAAGCCCATCGAGGACATTATTGCCCTGTATTGGAGGAATCATGGGAATCTGAGTTTTATCCGGACTACCGGCCAGCCAACCACGAATAACCAGCATCAACTGTCCGCCATGGGTCATAAACGGGGTAATCACATGATAGCCGGAACGCCCCTGGTGAATTCGGTTATCCAGCAAAAAGGTCTGGTCATCCAGGTAACGGCCTTCAGCCTGCAGGCGGTAAAAGCGGGGATCATCCAGCGTTCGGAGAGTACCGGGAGAATGCAGCACTGATTGCTGGCGCGCCGCCAGCTGCGCTTCCAGATCCAGCTTTTCCTGGTAGCGGCTCAACTGCCAGAACCCCAGGCTCGTGAGCAGGGGTAACAGCAACAGCATCAGTAAGACGAGTTTCGTTTTAAAGTTCCACATCATCTGCACTGCGCGTCGGTGGCGGCATACTGCCTTCCCGCCGCAGGCCTGTTATGCTGGTCTCTGGAGTCGAGATCAGCGAGCCCGCCGACATGTGGTTAAAAGTGATTATTGTTGTTCTTCTACTGGCTGTCATCGGCAGCCTGGCCAGTGGTTTCTACTTCCTGATCAAGGACCGGAGCGGTTCACCACGGCTGGTCTGGTCGCTGACAACCCGAGTCACCCTTTCAGCCATCATACTCGCCCTGATTGTCTATGGCCACATGAGTGGACAACTGGAGGTGTCAGCGCCCTGGCTGTATCGCTAAGGCATACCAGACCCGTGCGATCTTGATAATGGCAGTGCATCTACCTGTGCCAGTTGCCCCATCCAGAACTGAGTAACTCAGACAGGCTGGAACGAACCAAATAGCTAGCCTTCTCAGCTGAATAATCATACGTGGTAGCACCATAACGGGCATCCAGCAGGCTGATAGCAATCACACCCTCCTCAACCTTGCGTCCCTCAGAGCGGGGATTGCTGTCCGGTGGTGCACCACTGCTGTCATAATCGGTGAAAACAACACCCGGCAGGGGGGGCAGGTTAATACCGTATTCAGGCACAGAGTAAGGCGCCATGTTTATCACAAAAACCGGCACATTGGCTGAGAAGTTTCCTGCTGTCGTTATTTGATAGGTGATCTCTTCAGCGGCAAATTTCCTCATGCTAGGCAGGTTAATATTCAAACCATAACCTTCGGGTAGAGTGGGCGTATTCTCCTCAAGGGCATTTATCACTGGCATTACCAGACTGGCCAGTATTGCTGAACTCCCATCCCGATCACTACCATGATCACCACTCAAGGCAATCGCCGGAATACCCCGGCGTATGGCGGTTACGGCGGCTCCTACCGTACCCGATGTCGGATTCATGATTCCGACATTGTGGCCGGCATTAATGCCGGATAACACCAAGTCCGGTTGTCTACCCCAGCGCTCTTTCGACAACACATCCAACCCATAAAGCACCGCCATCATGGGCGTACCGTGGACAAAATGAATATCCGGATCATCGGCATCCTGGTCAACAGGTGACGGATAAAAGTAATTAAAGGAGGCCGCCTTTCCACTTTGCTCATCTGCAGGGGCGGAAATAAACACATCATGTCCATCTGCCTTCAGTGCGCTATATAGCGCGCGAAGGTTAGGAGATTCGTAACCATCATCGTTGGTGACCATAATGTTCAGCGCACTGGCATGGACACTGAGACTGCCTGCCACAAGCAAGCTGGCCAGTCGATACATCGGCTTTCTCATTGTTATGTTCATCCGTGGTTTATTTGATAGGCACAAGCCAGAAAGACCATTCTCTGGCAACTCACCTGTTATCACGTGCTAATCGCTGACACCTTTCATTGCGCTTTTTTAATAGACAACGGAATACAGGTATTTCTGTTTATACCCTACATATATGACAAAACAAGAAACGATGCGGGCGAAAAATAGCCTTGATATATAGCGTTTTGAGAGGCAATAGACAGAAGGGTAACCGGACGTCAAATGACGTCCGGTTAAAAAACTAGAAGATGTATACGAAGATAAACAACCCAATCCAGACCACATCAACAAAGTGCCAATACCAACACGCGGCTTCAAAACCAAAATGGTTATCCGGCGTGAAATGGCCTTTCATGATTCTGACCAGCATCACGGTAAGCATGATAGCTCCGAGCGTAACGTGCGCACCATGAAAACCGGTTAACATAAAAAAGGTTGATCCATAGATGCCTGAAGCCAGGGTCAGACCCAGCTCCTCATAGGCATGAATATATTCCATGGCCTGCAACACCAGAAACGAAAAGCCCAACACCAGGGTTAGACCTAACCAGATCTTGGTTTTCTTCCGTGCATCCTTTCGAAGGGCATGATGTGCAAAGGTTGCGGTGAAGCTGGAAGTAATCAGCAGGATCGTGTTGATCAAGGGTAATCCTGCCGCGGGTATCACTTCAGCGGGTCCCTTGAAGGTTTCATTGTCGGGGTTAGTCATCAATGGCCATTGAGAGACAAAATCAGGCCACAGCATACTGGACAGGCCTTTATCTCCATCACCACCCAACCAGGGTACGGTGTAATTACGAACGTAGAAAAGGGCGCCAAAGAAAGCGGCAAAGAACATCACTTCCGAGAAAATGAACCAGCCCATTCCCCAACGGAAACTGCGGTCCATCTGGTCACTGTAGAGTCCGGCGCGTGATTCCTGGATGACATTGCCGAACCAGCCAAACAACATATAAGCCAGTATCAGCGACCCTGCGAGGAAGACAAAGTGCGCCGAGGAATCCTTCACGCCGGCAGACATGTCATTCATCATCATGCCCATGCCGACCAGCGTCAGGAACAGGCCGATTGTTGCGACGATCGGCCA
The DNA here is from genome assembly GCF_039540975.1 of Kistimonas scapharcae. Lineage (NCBI taxonomy): Bacteria > Pseudomonadati > Pseudomonadota > Gammaproteobacteria > Oceanospirillales > Endozoicomonadaceae > Kistimonas > Kistimonas scapharcae. Next base: position 11,988 of record NZ_BAABFL010000451.1, on the reverse strand, counting down.
CTTGCTCTGGGCCGGCACATAGTAATTACCTTCTGCTGCCATCTGTTATCCCCTTTCCTTACGCGGCTCCCGGCAGTGGCAGCGGCGTGATCGGTTAGGACTACAGCCCGGCTGTCCCTTGCAAATTGGTGTCTGTATTACTGCAATATTAGCCTGCGAGCCGTCATGGCGTGCCCGCTGCTGCATACATGTCTGTCACATCAAACAGCGTATATGACAGGGTTAATTTCTTGATATGCCGCGGTAATGCCGGATCAATGATGATTTTCAGCGGCATATTCTTCTCTTCAAAGGCTTCCAACGGCTGTGTGGTAAAACAGAAACATTCAGTTTTGTGCAGGAAATCGGTGCCATCAAAAGGCGTCACGCTGGGAATGGCCTGACCGATCATCCGCTGCCCGGTCGGGTTGCGGACGTTGAAGCTCAGCTCCGCCACCTCACCGGGATGAACCGTGACCTTTCTGATGCTCGGACTGAAAGCCCAGCTCATATTGGCGTTATTGGTGCTGACAAACTGAATGGTCACTGTCCGGGACGTATCAACCCGGGCGGTTTCAGCCCGGTATTCATAGGGCGTATCGCTGGTTTTCCCGTTCAAGCCGGTCACCTTGCAGAACACATCATAGAGGGGCACCATCGCAAAACCAAAACCAAACATCGCAACGGCTGTCAGCGTTGCCTTGATAACGGTCTTTTGTGCCCCCTGTAACACCATTCCCTTTACCTCGCTGATTCCTGCGCTATTTCACATCCGGCGGCGTGCTGAACGTGTGGTAGGGTGCCGGTGACGGTACCGTCCACTCCAACCCATGTGCACCTTCCCAAGGGTTCGCCGGTGCTTTCTTCCCACTGCGTACACACTTGAGCACGATGAACAGGAATAACAGCTGGGTGGTACCAAACAGGAAACCGCCCACACTCGCGATCATGTTGAAATCAGCAAACTGGAGGTTGTAGTCCGGTATTCGCCGAGGCATCCCCGCCAGCCCCAGGAAGTGCATGGGGAAGAAGGTCAGGTTCATGCCGATGAAAGACATCCAGAAATGTGTCTTGCCCAGTGTTTCGTCATACATGTGGCCCGTCCATTTCGGCAACCAGTAGTACACACCGGCAAAGATGCCAAAGATGGCGCCAGGCACCAGCACGTAATGGAAATGCGCCACCACAAAGTAGGTGTCGTGATACTGGAAGTCTGCCGGCGCAATGGCGAGCATCAGACCGGAGAAGCCACCGATGGTAAACAGCACCACAAAAGCCGTCGCAAACAGCATCGGCGTTTCAAAGGTCATGGAACCTCTGAACATGGTCGCTACCCAGTTGAACACCTTCACCCCGGTTGGGACAGCGATCAACATGGTGGCGTACATGAAGAAGAGTTCACCAGTCAGCGGTAACCCCACAGTAAACATATGGTGCGCCCAGACAATGAATGACAGGAACGCAATACTGGCCACCGCATACACCATGGAGGTGTAACCAAACAGCTGTTTACGGGCAAAGGCTGGAATAATGGCAGACACAATCCCGAACGCCGGCAGTATCATGATATAGACCTCGGGATGCCCGAAGAACCAGAACACATGCTGGAACAGTACCGGGTCACCACCGCCGCCGGCATTAAAGAAGCTGGTGCCGAAATGGATATCCATCAACATCATGGTGACCACACCGGCCAGCACGGGCATAACGGCAATCAGCAGATAAGCGGTAATCAGCCAGGTCCATACGAACAGTGGCATCTTCATCAACGTCATGCCCGGCGCCCGCAGGTTCAGGATGGTGGCGATAACATTAATCGCCCCCATGATGGAGGAAATACCCATCATGTGAACCGCAAGGATGAAGAAGGTCGTAGAAGGCGGACCATAGGTCGTCGACAGCGGCGCATAAAACGTCCAGCCAAAGTTCGGTCCCCCCCCTTCCATAAACAGCGTGCTGGCCATCAAGGCAAACGCGAAGGGCAGAATCCAGAAACTCCAGTTATTCATCCGGGGCAACGCCATATCCGGCGCCCCGATCATCAATGGAATCATCCAGTTTGCCAGTCCGACAAACGCCGGCATAACCGCACCAAAGACCATCACCAGACCATGCATGGTGGTCATCTGGTTGAAAAAGCCCGGTTCAACAATGTGCATGCCCGGCTGGAACAGCTCCGCCCGAATCACCATTGCCATGGAACCGCCAAACAGGAACATGGCAAAGCTGAACCAGAGGTACATGGAGCCGATGTCTTTATGGTTCGTAGTCAGAACCCAGCGCATAAACCCCTTGGCAGGACCATGATGATGATCCTGGTGATCGTCAATCACAGCGCTCATATGCTGCCTCCTTCCGATGCCTTACCGGCATGAACTTCCGGCAGCTTGCCGGTCTGCTTGTAATCCAGAATCGCCTTGGGTGTGACCATCTCGCCGGTCTTGTTGCCCCAGGCATTCCGTTCATAAGTGATGACCGCGGCAAGATCCGCTTCGCTCAGCTGACCACCGAACGCCTGCATCGCCGTGCCTTTCTTGCCGTTCACGACAATGTCCACATGCTCGACCATCCGAGCCGGGTTGACGGCCATATCCGAGCCATCCAGTGCCGGGAACATCGGCGGCATGCCTTTCCCGTTCGGCTGGTGACAGGCGGCGCATACCTTGGTATAGACACCTTCTCCCCGGGCCACAAGCTCCTCAAGGGTCCAGTCCTTGCTGGTCAGTTCTCGGATTTTCTGAGCTTCGGCTTTCTTCTCATCCAGCCAAGTCTGGTAATCCGCTTCTGATCTTGCATCGACCACAATCGGCATGAAACCGTGATCCTTACCGCAGAGTTCGGCACACTGCCCGCGGTAGATGCCCGGCTCATCAATCTTGGTCCAGGCTTCGTTGATAAAGCCGGGAATCGCATCCTTCTTCACCGCCAGCGCCGGCACCCACCAGGCGTGGATAACATCCGCAGCCGTGACCAGGAAACGGATCTTCCGTCCCACGGGCACCACCATGGGTTCATCCACTTCCAGCAGGTATTCAGGATCTTTGGTTCTGAGGTTATAAATCTGTTCTTTACCGGTTTTCAGGTTACTGAAGAAACCGACATCGTCATCCAGGTATTCGTATTGCCATTTCCACTGGTAGCCGGTGATCTTGATGTCCACCTCGGCGTCATCCGCGTCATAGACCTCAATGAGCGTCTTTGTGGCCGGTATGGCCATGGCGACCAGAATGGCGAAGGGCACGCTGGTCCAGAGAATCTCCACCAGTGTGCTTTCATGAAAATCAGCCGGCTTGGCCCCGCGGGATTTGCGATGGAAGATGACCGACCAGAACATGACAGCAAAAACCAGCACACCGATGACCACACAAATCCAGAAGATGGTCATATGCAGGCTGTAGATGGAGCGACTGAGACTGGTCACCCCTTCGGTCATGTTTACAGTCCAGTCAGCCCTCGCTGTCACGGTCGACATCAGGCCAGCCAGAAGCAGGAACAGCTTATGTGTGCGCAACCTCATTCCCTTAGATTCCTCTGACTAATCGGTTCCGCCACTGACTTGCTTGCGCGCACAACGTACCCTGGTGCGCCGACAAACAAGCTGCAGTGACTACGGCATTCTTGTTGTTATGGTGCCTGGTACCGGACGGACACTCCTGTGACACAATCCAGCACCGCTCAGGGCTATAGGCTGATTCAGGCAGAGAAGAAGGAATCGTGGGGATAACGACACAAACGTGCCATCCCGATACACTGGGTTGCAGAGAGGTAATGACGGCTGAGGCGGTCACTGACCGTTACAGCACTTCAACTATCAAGGGTTAGGACATCGACCAGCCAGCCCGTGTTCGGTCCATACAGCTCACCGGTTACCAGCGACCAGTTACTACACACTTTGTTTCATCCCCTAAAGGTGAATACGGCATTACCACTACATCAACGTCACAACGTAAACCACGATGTGCCTGATCCCTCAGTCTGAATACAGCAAATGCCACTGAGTATAGAACTGCACTTTCATTAAACAACAAGCATTAATAAAAGCAAACAGCTAATAACACTGGCGATAAAAAATATCCTTGGCTTTTCAGTTCCTCACTGATCGCTACAAAACCATTCTGGAGGCTATTCGAAAACCTGCTTTATTTCAGTTTTTAACACGCTGTTATCAACAGGTTGCAGGCATGATGACACCACTTTCAGGTCGTAGTGTTCTTATTACTGGCGCAAGCAAAGGCATCGGCAAAGGGATGGCGAAGGTGTTCGCCGAAAAGGGCTGTCAGGTACTGCTCGTTGCCCGTAACGAGACGCTGTTAAGCGAAGCTGTATCCAGTATTCGGGCAACCGGAGGTACCGCTGACTTTTTCTGCGCAGATGTCACTGATGCGGATGCAATGCAGGCCGCGGTTGATCAGGCTGTAGCACGGTTTGGTGGTCTCGACATTCTCTGCTGCAATGCCGGCATATTCCCCAGCGCACGGCTGGGCCAGATAACCGGCAAAGACTGGGACATGGTCATGAACGTCAATGCCAAAGGCATGTTCCATGCCGTGAACAGCGCACTGCCGGCACTTAAAAAGTCTGACCAGGGGCGTATCATTCTAACCTCATCGATCACCGGACCTATCACCGGTTATCCAGGCTGGTCACACTATGGCGCCAGCAAAGCCGCCATGCTCGGTTTCCTGCGTACCGCTGCGATCGAGCTGGCATCGACCGGTATCACGATTAATGCCATCCTGCCAGGCAATATTGCCACCGAAGGCATGACCGAGCTGGCAGAGGATTACATGGCGACCATGACCGCTTCTATCCCGATGAAGCACCTGGGATCAACCGATGATATTGCCTATGCCGCGCTGTTTTTTGCTTCACGTGAGGCCGGTTTTATCACAGGCCAAACACTCGTGGTGGATGGCGGTCAGGTATTGCCGGAATCCATGGAAGCCATGGCGTGATGATTCAGCCTCAATCAATGACAGCAAGGTAGTGACCACCTTCTTCAATCACCCACTCCGCAAACGGTTCACAAGCCAATGCATCCATATGCATGACGTAAACCGGTAAACTGCCCACAGCCTCCGGGTGGTTGAGGATGGCCAGCTTGCCATCATTCAGATAAGGCCGGGCAAAGCTCATGGGACAGATACCCCAGCCAAAACCGCCAGCGACCAGTGGCAGCAGGGTCTGATAGCTGTCGACCTGCATGACATCGGCGCTGAAGCGGGTTGCATCGGGCATATCCTCCTCGCGCAGGAAAAGATCAATCTGCCGATAGGGACTGACATCATTCGCAGTCAATTCCTCAAAGTTATTCAGTGGATAATCCGGTGCACAGCAGCCGATATAACGGCTATCAAAGGCATGGCGCATGCGGATGTCCTGGGACGTCACATAGTAGTTGTTGCAAAAACCGATATCCAGCCGTCCTGCCTGTAACTCCCGCTGAATCTTACAGGACGAATCCGACAATACCGTCAGCGACAGTGATGGATAACGAATGATCAAAGCTTCCAGCAGCCGCTGAATCTGCTGTGGCGCAATGCATTGCTCGAAACCCATTCTTAGCTGGCTGTTTTGCTTGTGCAGGTTTTTCACCTTGGAATCCAGGTTATCCAGATTCCGAAGAATGGTACGACTGTAATCCAGTAGCTGACGGCCGGCTTCCGTCAGCTCCGGCTTGTGGCTGGAACGGTCAAACAGTTCCACATCCCAGTCTGCTTCCAGGTCACTGATCCAGTTACTGACCTGGGGGCGCGGACGCGCCATTTTGCGCGCCGCTTCTGAGATAGAGCCCAGTTCAGCCGTCATCACGAAGGCCTTGAGCGGTTGGATTTTCATTATTAGTACCTCGAAAATGACGCTGATTCAGGGGAAGATTTGGGTGTTATCCAGCATGACGCTTATCAACGCCATGATGCTGATCATCACCTCGGCCAATCACAATCATTTCAGTGATCATTTGCGACCAGAGCCACCACCGTCAGACACTGCTGGCAAAACAGAACACCGCTCACTTCACGGAGTCCGATGCCGCAGGTTGGCAAAACAATCACGGTTATCAGCCCCGGTAACAGATAGCTCATTCGCCAGGATGACCCGCCCCACGCTACCAACTGCAATATGCATTAGATGATGTATAAAAACAGATAACAGCGGTAATAAAGTGACCAGAAGCCAGACGATTGCAGTCCGGAGGCACAAGCACGGTTACCAGGACGAGGAGTTCGCTCGTGCCACCAGGGAGACAAGTCTGAGATCGTGGTGAACCGTCTCCCGGTCTGGCTTTGGTCAAAGTCGGCTGCAGCCTGTGAGCAACGATCCGCTCAAACGTTCGACATCCCTGTCAGCTGCTGTATCCAATCAACCTGTGTGGCGTATTTTATGGCTTACCCGGCAAGGCAAAAAATCACCACCCGTAGCAAAAGCATTACAGATATTCAGGTGACAGTGTTACACACCGTATACCGCCGGCGGTTTTTCACCACTGCTTATTAGTCAAACGTCACCATCAACTGAAGACGATAAAAACTCATGCCCTGGTATCACCAGTCACGCCTCATTAGACATACGGCCGGAGCCATAAACATAAGAATCCAATCGATAGCTGTGTAACCTGTAGGGCAGACTCACTGGGAACTAGTGATTGAACCAGTCAGGATGGAATGTCCTGATAATGCCATTCATGGCCTCTTGTACGATCTCCTGATGTTCACTGGATACATGGCTGACCGATTCCCGTAGCAGGTTGGTCACCACCGGCGCCAGTTCATCATGCAACTGTTTCCCTTTCTGGGTGAGGAATATCCGTTTGGCATTCCGGTTGCTCGGGTCTGCTGCTGATGCAATCAACGCACTGCGCTCTGCGTGGCGAATCAGGCTGGAAATCGTACCTTTACTGCGCAGCATCCGTTCCGCCAGCACCGTCGGCCGCAGGCCGTCTTCCCAGTCCAGTTCCATCAACAGCAGCAGCTGTTCAACGTTAATACCGGCATTGCGTTTCTGCAGTTCTGCCTGAACATGGTTTTGCAACACATGCATGGCAGTCCAGCACTTCCCGGCAGTCGTCTCGTAAGCCTTCATTACAAAAACCTTTTCATGATCGCGTCTGGATTTTAGCTTCCACCCCCTACCTCAAACAATATAGTTTGATATAAAACCAAAAAATACAAATAAAACAAAACATGCAAAATATACGATTATTACGTATAAAAATGCAATTTAGGTTTTACATTAAATCTCATAAGATCATCGCCACAAATGATTCAATATCAAACCTATAAACAATAACCAGACATCAAAGGGGCAACATCATGAAGCGGACACTGGTTGCTGCAGCACTAGCAGCCAACGCAATCACTGCACCCGTACAGGCAAACTATGAAACCGTCGGGGATATCGGCGGCCAGTTTGCCGTTCCCTTGACCGTACTGACTGCCTCTTTCTACATTATGTGATTATGGCCTGCTATATGTTATGAATCGGTTTAAAGAGGTGATAAAGCGTTTCAATCTGGTCAAACATCTATTTACGTCCGCAGTAAGTGTTGCTTGCACAAGCCCCCATCACAGCTTGCCTGATGAGACATATAAGTTTTCTTGGTGTTACTCATACTGACTTAAACAGCAATACTTAATATCAATAGAGTTGAGGTACATTATGGATGAGATAACCATATTACTTCCAGATTTCCCAGGGTTTGCTGTGAGATTTCATGGGAACGATAATCCATTTTTCCGTCTTATCATGGAAGAAAACCTGCGTAAGTTGAAAACAGTGCCTATTGGTGAATCACTGCTGCATGAAATCCAACAGGCACGTCCGGCTGTATGCGGTTCTTTCCCTATGCTTGTTAATATTATCTTTATCCCTCACCACCTCAACTTCACTCAATGCGGATACAAACGAAATGTTATGTATGACGAACAAGGTAAGGCGCATGTATTCGGGATGACGGCCACCAACCAAGCCAGTTTCTCTCCCCCAGACAGGCCATTTTGGATGCCGAGAGGCAGCCATAATTGGCCCGTCGACATGATGGCTGCCTCTAACGATACGGGCTCTGTTTGTTTTCTAAAATTCAGCAATGTGCATATAGTGACAGGCAAAGGCGAGCCAACCTATCCGTTTGTGGTACTTGCGCATGAACTGATTCACTGTCTTCAGGGAAGACAAAAGGACGGTAAAGATGAAGAGCTTTGGACCACTGGAATAGGAAAATACAGCGATAACCCTATGAGTGAGAATAGTTTTCGTCGGCAGTTTGGGTTGCCTTTGCGTACCGAGTATTTCTAAATAACTGACTTTATTAAAACATTCTACGAATCGATAGAATCAGATTGTACGTATAACCATGCGATTCGCCGATACTCAGTGCCAGTTCTAACATACGGCACTCCAATGCAGGAATGAAATAAACCACATTACTTTAAATGCTTAACTAGCATTGCCTTGATATCGGTGATGTCGTTGTTTAATACCGCGATATCAGACTTAATGCCGGTAATATCCGTGTTTAGTGTTGCAATATCCGCTTTCACGCCGGTAAACCCCTGTTCCACCCGTTTTTCCAGGGTTGAAACATTGGTTTTCATGGCATCTACATCGACTTTAAGGATGCAGACATCACTGTTCAGACTGGCCAGTTGTTCATCGTGACTGGCCAGCGTAGCACTCTGACGTTCCAGGATATGCAGGATATGGCCATAATTACGTTCCAGCCGCTGCATGGTTTCCCGCTGATACTCCACGGTATCATTCAACGGTTCTGCCGAAGTACGCTGATAGTTTTCCACTACAGTTAACCGCCGTTCAATATCATCAAGTCGTGAATCATAATGCATATCGGATTCCTTCACTTTCTTGATTCTTGCACAACCAGTCGAGCCACACTATAGACTAAATATGGCTGATTAACCGAATAATAATGCGGGATATATCCCTTAAACCGTTGGATTTTGTCCACGTCCGCCAGTCATTCTTGTCGCGGATAATTCGGGATACCGGCAGAGTCAGGCAAGAGGAGCAATCACCATCATTGTATCCTGATGAATGCCTGTTGCCGCATTGTTCACATCCTTCTTTTCAGGAAAACCCGAATGGTCATATTATCCGTTCCGCTACACTGCACATCCGTGCTGGCGATCCATCTGGTCTGACGGTGCCCTTCACGGCGATACGTTTACTCAGGTTTCAGGAGGCCTGACCCGGATCCTATATGGACGGGCTGTATTCACGGGTTCGGTTTAACGGGTAAGCCAGCCCGGGAACATTGGTACCATCAAAATCAAGCCTGACTTCCACCGTGGTACTGTAGACACAAACACTCCGGATTCACAATCTTCCAGAATTCAGGCTTGCCTCCACTTACCTTGAAAACGGCTTGTATCGCGCAAGCTCTGGCAGGAACACATCCCACCATATTGCAAGATACAAGCATTGGCCGATCAATAGACGAGAGTCGCAGACTTGGCAGAAGAGGCGAGAGGCTGATCATAATTGCGGATATGCACTTCCTGCTGTCCGCCACCGACAGCATCAGTCTGGATGTACATATCAACCTGCTTGCCCTTTACGCTGAAGTAGGTGGCTGTCACCGTTCCCATCATCTTCCCGCGTCCTTTCCACAACGGCTTCTGGCCGGCGAAATCCTGAGCCTGCGCCTTGCTTGCGTTGCCTACATGGCTCTTCATAAAGGCTTCTGAGGCCTGCTGACGTTCAAGGGAATGAGCAGCAAAATCAGGCCCAAGGCTCCGCCACGCACCGCCATAGATACTGTGATTCGCATGCGCCTGCCAGTCGGCGCTGGACATGTTTACCTTATCGCCATAGACATTTTCAATATTACTGACGTTACCCTGCGCATCGACCAGCGTATAAGAGAAATAGGCCGTATAGTGATTGTGCTGGTTAAACAGCGTCTGTAATTCCTCAGCGTTTTTGGCACCATACGCATCCCAGCTGAGATAAAAGGACGGGGTTGAGCCTTCACTGATAATGGCTTCCCCTTTATCCTGACGAATCGTTCCCTGATCAGCCAGGGTATTCATCAACAAGGGCTGACCACCTGCGGTCACACCACCATAGGGAATCAAGCCGGCCCAGGTCTGAATAATGCGTCGGTCACCGTTGGTATCGGTGTAATTGAGCACAATCAAATTGCTGTAATTGATACCCATGTAGTCAAAGTTTGCCATTCGCCAGCCGTAACCCTGGCCATCGGAATACCCAAAAGTGGTGCATTTCGCCGGTGCAGCCGGATCATGGGTATCTGGCTTGCTGGCCTGCAGAAAGCCCATGCCACCATTGGCCTGGGATTCCAGAATGGCTTCGTCTGACATCGCCACGGATAACAACAGGCTTTCCGGCAGGTTCAGCGTATCTGCCATGCCCTGAATATAAGCAGCACCGTCAGGCGAGACTTCTTTCAAGCGCGGATAAACACGGTTGCCCTCCATCCCCTTGGCCAGTGCCATGACATGCAGACCGGGCAACATCGTATCCAGTGTCCCGGCATAGTCATCAATAGCATCACGAATCTGATCACCGGCAACCGTTGCGACATGCTGGCCTAACTCATAGGCGGTACCGGAAAAACGAACCTCGGCAATCTGATCCGTATGCTGAATCAGGTCTGCAGACGCACTGGCTACCATACCCATTGCCAAAAGCACGGAACACAGGGTTTGCCTGATCATTCTGACGTTCTTGTTATACATGTGACTACCCTTCGCTGGCTGTTAATCGCTATGAGACGGTGAAACCGTTTTGCACAATGGCTTCATTCAGCACCTCATAAATCATTCAAAACGATAAGCGACGGCGAGAATCACTGTTGTCATGGTTTCACTCGCACGTCGACTGGGAGAGTTTATTTTGATATTGCTGGGCCGGATGATTTTCGGCTTGCAGCTTGTGAAAACCATTTTAAAGATGGAGGATGAATTAAAAATTCACTAACCGTATAATTTTTACTACACAAAATAATAATTATTATTCTTACATCATAAGGTACATTGCAAAGATCGTTACAAAAATGACACAGCTTCAACGTAAAAATGAGTTAGCGCTGAAGCTGTGTATATCATTCGCTTCATAGCCTCTAACCGGGGTAGAGGTATTGTAAGAAATGTCATACGGCATCGTTTTAGTGCATTAACAGCCGATCCATAGACCACTAGACCTTGCCATTGAAAAGTGAATTTACGTTACTGGTATTCCCATATTCAATACATCGAAACTGAAAATAGTTTTACATTCTCACTCTATCAGGCTCATGCTCATACCTCTTGCCATGACTAGGACATGCATTTTTAATATGCTTTCCTTGGTCAAAAGGGAATGGATATTTCGGATCAAATGGAAAACGATTACCTGCATAGTCACTACAGGTTAATAAATGCGCACACCACTCAATTGTATTATGGCTGCCCTTAGCACATGCTACCGGCCATATACAGCAGCACATGCCATTAAAAAACAGGGTCGCCCTGATAGCACGTGAACATTGTTCTGCGGTTTGACTTACACATGTAGGGCAACACTCTCTACATACAGGCTTTTCCTGAATATATGAAATATAAACATTTAGATTTTCAATAGAATTTTCAAGAAACCGTTCGAATTCAGCAAGTTGATCTTCATTTACGCGCTCTCTTTTTTGTATATTTTCAATGTACGACTGTGTTTTCCTTTTTATTGTGTCTGTCTCACTTTTAATATCAAATGAAGCGTCTCTACTTAAAGCTAATTTCGCTAAAAAACAGGCATTACTTATATATTCATCTATTTCTTTTCGTAACTGTTCTATATCATTGATTGTTTCAGGTAGCATTAAATTATCATTGTCAGCTATTTTTAGCTTTATTGTGTTGCAATGCTCCAGCAAATTCACACAAAAATCCAAACGATCGCGCCGGTTTTTCTCGTTAAAAGTACCTGATTACCACCTAACATAAGCCATTCTCCCGTCTAAACTTACGACACTGGTTTTCCTTGGGTTAGGAGACGTGT
>NZ_BAABFL010000450.1:0-31033 GCF_039540975.1 Kistimonas scapharcae | reverse complement strand
TCCCATATTTATGGGCGCTATGGGACATTACACCGTCATTATAGTGCTATATGGTCAATCCACTATTAACAAAAACACCGCCTGCGGTACTTTGACATGGAATCGTCCCAGATGCGGCTCTTGTGCGGTCACTTCTCTCGTCGACTGTGTATCAGAGCCCTTGTCCGGACAAGCGCGCCATAAGGTGTCAACAGCTTGATGGAAGAACTCAGAATCCCCCTTTACAAAAACCGGAGAGGAGTAAATAACCTCATACCCATCCATTTCTACAGTCTCCCGCATGCCATATAATCATCCCTTCACACGCTATTACTGAACACAACGGTGAATATTCACTTATAACGTATAAAAACCGCTTATTTACACATCTTGTTCGTAAGTTTTCACTAACATAGCTTCAACACTACCTGACGAATATCACCACCGGCGAGTCATCCATGAACGGAAATCCTGAACGCCCTTCAGCATGCAGGCTATTACCTCCCCCCCATAACACCAACCTTCCCTTGACCTGCCCTCCCACTCAGCTTTTACTAGTACGACAAACACAATTTCCAAGGAACTTACTGACTGATTTGCTGTCTATGATCGTCAGTAATCCTTCCATCTTCATACCAGTAAGGTAACCAGCAGCACCACACCATGATGCACAAACCAAAACTTAAACAGACCCTGCTTATACTGGCACTTGGCTCAACACTGCTGGCAGGCTGTAACTCGCTGTCATCCAGCCTGTTATCAACCGATGCCTCAACCGACGCCATCCAGCAGCTGCCAAAAACCGCCATTGATTATGAAAAATTCACGTTAGACAACGGGCTCACCGTCATTGTCCACGAGGATCGCAAGGCGCCGGTTGTCGCCGTCAACCTCTGGTACAAAGTGGGCTCCAAGGATGAAAGCGTCGGCAAGCGAGGATTTGCCCACCTGTTCGAACACCTGATGTTCCAGGGCTCTGAAAACTACGACGATGAATTCTTCCGTCCTTTTGAAGAAGCCGGCGCTACCGGACAGAACGGCACCACCAATACCGACCGTACCAACTACTTTGAGACAGTTCCCACCCCGGCACTGGATATGGCGCTGTGGATGGAATCGGATCGCATGGGGCATTTCCTCGGTGCGATTACCCAGGAAAAACTGGATCAACAACGGGGTGTGGTGAAGAACGAAAAACGCCAGGGTGAAAACCAGCCATACGGGAAGGTCTGGAACCGGCTGGCGGAGCAGACCTTCCCGGAAGGCCATCCCTACTCCTGGCCCACCATCGGCTATATGGAAGACCTGGATGCTGCCGACCTTGACCTGGTGAAAAACTGGTTTAAAACCTACTACGGTCCGTCCAATGCCGTACTGGTCATGGCCGGTGACATTGATGTTGCCACCGCCCGTGAAAAGGCCAACCTCTATTTTGGTGACATCCCTGCAGGCCCACCGCTGGCCAAAATGGACAGCTGGATCGCCAAGCGCACAGAAGAAAAACGGGATTCCATGCAGGATCGCGTTCCCCAGGCACGGCTCATGAAAGTCTGGAACACTGCGCCTGCTGGCAGCACTGATTCTGAATACCTGTCGCTCGCCTCCGATGTCCTGGCTGGCGGCAAAAATTCCCGCCTGTACAAGCGCCTCGTACACGATGAACAGCTTGCCACGTCTGTCAATGCATTTGTCTATGACCGCATGCTCGCCGGCCAGTTTATGATCGTTGCGGATGCAAAAGACGGGGTCAGCCTGTCCCATATCGAAGCCATTATTGATGAGGAGCTGGAGAAGTTCCTGAAGAAAGGGCCTACGGAAAAAGAACTTCAGCGGATCAAGTTCAGTCAGGCGGCAGCGTTTGTACGGGGCACAGAACGGGTGGGCGGCTTCGGCGGCAAGTCCGACATTCTGGCCCATGGTGAGGTCTATTTTGGCGATCCCGGCCACTACCTGAAAAGCTTTGATGCCATGCAAAGTGCCACTCCGGCCATGATCCGGAAAGCGGCAGACAAGTGGTTAAGCAGTGGCGCTTATGTGCTGGATATCACGCCCTTCCCGAATTATGAGCACGTCGCAGAAGGAGCTGACCGTACTAAACTGCCGTCAACAGATGGCAAGGCCTCAGTCTCCCTGCCCGCCCTTGAGCGCGCCACGTTAAGCAACGGCCTTAAGGTCGTACTGGCGCCACGCCACCAGACACCTGTTGTTAGCATGGAACTGCAGTTTGATGGCGGCCTCTCAGGACGCCTGGGCAAACCCGGCCTGCCGGGTCTGACCATGGCGATGATGGATGAAGGCACTGCCAGTAAAACCTCACTGGAGCTGGCTGAAGAGCTGGAAACCATCGGGACATCACTCAGTACCGGCAATGATTTCGACACCTCCAGCATCTACCTGGACAGCCTCAAGGTCACTCTGGATCAATCCCTGGCCATCATGGCCGATGTCCTGACCCAGCCGGCTTTCCGGGAAACGGACCTGGAGCGCCTGCGCAGCAACATGCTGGATGGTATCCGCCAGGAAAAAGCCAGCCCCCGCAGTATCGCAGGTCGCATCCTGCCTGAGCTCCTTTACGGCCCGGGCCACGCCTACAATACCCCCTGGAGTGGCAGCGGCACCCTGAGCACCGTCTCCTCTCTCTCACGGGATGATCTGGTGGAATACTGGAAAACCTGGATGCGCCCTGATAACGGAACACTGATTGTCACCGGCGACACCTCCATGGAAGAACTGCTGCCCAAACTGGAGCAGGCACTGTCACACTGGCAGGTACCCTCTACCCCCATGCCCAGCAAAAGCATCAGCAAGATGCCTGAGCCCGGTAAAGCCACGGTTTATCTGGTGGATTACCCGGGAGCCAGCCAGTCCACCATCATTGCCTCGCAACTGGTTATGCCCATCAATGATGATAATGCGCTGGCATTCAGCCTGATGAACGACGTCATCGGCGGTCAGTTCACTTCACGGCTCAACATGAATCTCCGTGAAGACAAACACTGGGCCTATGGGTCCTACAGCTATACCCGCAATGCCCGTGGCCAGCGTCCATACATGGCAACCGCCTCGGTCCAGATCGACAAGACTGACGAAGCCATGGCGGAAATGCTGAAGGAGTTTAAGGCCTATGTGGGCAAGAAACCGGCCACCAACGAAGAACTGGCGCTCGTCAAGACCAACCGGATCAACAAGCTGCCTGGCACCTATGAAACCAATGGCGCCCTGCTGGGTTCGGTCAGTACGCTGGTTGAATATGACCTGCCTGACAGCCATATGTATGACTATGCCAACCGTGTCGAAAGCACCGGGAAAGAGGCCATCCGGAAAACAGCCAAAACCGCACTGCACCCAGATCGTTTCACCTGGCTGGTCATCGGTGATCTCAACAAGATAAAAGCCGATATCGAGAAGCTGAATATTGGTCAGGTGGTTGTGTTAGACAGGGAGGGTAACCCCGTCGCACAGTAGCGACAGGCGACTCCTGATCGTCATCGCCGGTCGCCTCTGTCAGGCGGCCGGCGCGCCTTTCGAGGCTTCAGCCTTAGCCAGCAGCTGTTCAAGCTTGCGAATCATTTCATTCGCACGCTTCTCGCGCTCTTCAATCCGCTTGAGCGCATCAGCCGCCTTTTTCTGACTTTTCTCTGCTTCAGACGCCGATGACTTCGCCTTACCTTCCTGCGTCTTGGCGTTCGATGATGCCGTCTTCGCCTTTTTCTCGTGTTCTACAACACGATCCTGAGCCTGGTTGATTTTCTTTTCCTGGCTGGCAATACGATCACCGGCCAACTTGGCCTGGCGCTCATGACCGGATACTTTTTCTGCGTCAGCCTTAGCATCTGTCGCAAGGCGATTGACCTGTTCAGCACTCCCCTCAACACGGCTCTTGAGTTGCTCGGCGGATTCACTGACCGTCCGTGTTCGCTCTTCAAGCTCGCTCACTCTGTCCGCATCACCTTTCGCCTGTTCAGCCAACTGACTGATTTCCTGCGACACCTGATCAACATTCTGTCGGCTGTGTGCGACAGTCTCTTCATTGGTCTTGACCCGCTCCAGGCTCTCACTGCTGGCGGTTTCATTGAGCTTGGTCTGCTGCATCATGCGATCAATCGCACTGGTATACTCTTCTGCCCGAAACTTGCTGGCGGTGGAACTCTCTTCGTTAGCCCGCGTCTGCTGCAGGCTGCCTTCTGACGCGACAAGGTTTTCATCCACCTTGTCACGACTGATACGCGCTTCATCCTCATACGCTTTCGTCTGGTTTTTGCTTAACTCAGCGGCTTCTGCACTGGCTTGGGCCTGCTCCTTGCTCGCTGCAGTGCTTTCCTCATTGGCCTGGCTTTCAAGACGGCTTTGGTGACTGGCTTCCTCATGTTTCTTCGCTTCTGTACTGCTATTTCTCGTACTCTGCTCAAAGAACTGCGCCTGTTGTTGGTTTCGCGCCGCCGCGTCAGCCTCTTTCTGTGCTTCATTGCTACTGATACGGGTTCTGTCTTCGAACGTCTTAGCCTGATTAAAGCTGCGACCAGAGGCTTCCGCATGTTTCTGGGCTTCCGTACTACTGGTTTGTGCCTGAGTTTCCAGCGCTTTCGTCTGCTCCAGACTCCGACCGGCCGTTTCTTCATGCTGCCGGGTTTCATTTGCGCTAGTCTTCGCCTGCGATTCATGCGCCCTGGTTTCCTCCAGGCTACGCGCAGTCGCCTCCGCACTGTCTTTTGCAGCCTGGCTGCTGTTCAATGCCCGCTCTTCATGCTGCCGGGTCTGCTGAAGACTACGGGCCGATGAATCTTCGTTCTTTTGTGCCTCATAACTGCTGATACGGGCACGTTCTTCATGGGATTGCGTTTCCGTCAAACTCCGGTTGGCAGCCTCAGCACTCTCTTTTGCCTCATCACTACTGGTTCGAGCGTTTTGTTCGTACCCTCTTGTCTCTTCAAGACTCTGGCTGGCATCATCTGCATGCTGGCGGCTTTCATTACTGCTCACCAGGGCGCGGTCTTCATACGCCTGCGTTTGCGTCAAGCTACGGCCAGCATCATCCGCATGCTTTTCTGC
Source organism: Kistimonas scapharcae (assembly GCF_039540975.1). Classification (NCBI taxonomy): domain Bacteria; kingdom Pseudomonadati; phylum Pseudomonadota; class Gammaproteobacteria; order Oceanospirillales; family Endozoicomonadaceae; genus Kistimonas; species Kistimonas scapharcae. The sequence goes on along the minus strand of NZ_BAABFL010000450.1, from coordinate 26,005 downwards.
CTCAGTGCTACTGGTTAATGCCCTCTCTTCGTAAGTCTTGGTCTGCTCCAGACTACGGCGGGTAGCTTCAGCATTATTTTGCGTTTTTGTAAGGCTGACCTGCGAGCGTTGCTCGTTAGCCTGAGTGGCGGCCAGACTGCGGGCCGATGTCTCGGCATGTTTGCTGGCCTGCGTACTACTGGCCTGCGCCTGTGTCTCATGTGCCTTTGTCTGTTCCAGACTACGACCAGCGGCCTCGGCATGCATTTTGGTTTCCTGACTGCTTACCTGGGACTGCTGTTCATTCGCCTGGGTGGCGGCCAAACTGCGAGCAGAGGCATCTTCATTCTTTTGCGCTTCAGTACGACTAATCTGGGAGCGCTGCTCATTCGCCTGTGTTGAGGCCAGACTGCGCTTTGATGCATCGTTGTTCTTTTCAGTTTCAACGCTACTGACCTGCGCTCGTTCCTCATAGGCCTGCGTTTGCGTCAGACTACGCTCTGAAGCGTCGGCATTCTCCCGGGTTTGGGTAAGGCTCACATGAGATTGCTGTTCATTGGCCTGAGTGTTAGCCAGACTCTGCCGGGAAGCCTCTGCGTTATTCTGAGTCTCCTGACTGCTGATGAGCGCTTCGGCTTCGTGGGCTTTTGTACTTGCCAGACTGCGACCAGCAGCATCTGCATGGTTCTGTGTCTCGTTACGACTGCTCAACGCCTGCGCTTCATACCCCTGGGTCTGATCCAGGCTACGCTTGGACGCATCGGCATACTTCTGAGACTCAGTACTGCTGGTCTGCGCCTGCTCTTCATACAGTCGGGTTTGTTCAAGACTTTGCCCAGACTTCTCGGCATTCTCCTGGGCTACCGTGCTGCTGACCTGCGACCGCTGCTCGTTAGCCTGCGTGGCGGCAAGACTCTGGCTCGATGCATCCTCATGTTTCTGTGCTGCAGTACTACTGACCTGAGCCCGTTCTTCATGAGCGAGTGTTTGCGCCAGGCTACGTTTCGATGCATCGGTATTCTTCAGAATTTCCTCACTGCCGAGCCGTGCACTTTCTTCATAGCTCTGGATTGACGAGAGACCCGCATCATACTGAGTACCCGTTTCCGAAACTTGGCGCTCTGATAAAAGCTCGACATGATCAGGATCAGAATCAAATAACCTGACCTCTCCCGTTTCCTCATTAATTTGTACATAAAGGGCTTCTGCTTCAGTACTATTTTCGGGTGATAGCAGCAGGGTTGGCACAGTTTCGACCTGATCGATACCCCGGTCAGCAAGTACTACCTTATTATCGTCAGTCAGACTTAATGTATCGTCTTTTACAATCTGGGGTTCTATATCAAACAAGCAGTTAACTTGCCTGGAATCAGCCGTTTTTCCTACTTCACTAATAGACTCTGGTGATACCAAGCCTTTAGCATAACCAACAGAAACACCACCATTCCCTGTAATATCCGGCATAATACGTCCTGTCTAAAACAATGCCTATCCGTGGTCCATTGATAGAAATATAGTCCTCTGAAAACGCATAAATGCTGCTTCGATCAAAAAGTCCTCTTTCAAGTCATGAATTTCATACGAATTAGCATCTAGACTATTAGGAAACAATCAGACCAGAGATTTCAGCATGGATAAAAAACCACCAGTTATTGAGCTTCCTGTACGTTCATATAATGGTGCATCCCCCATCGCACTGACTATGTCTTTAGATGATGAGGGCGAACCTCGTTATGTATTAAAAACACAGCAAATAAACGGTGAGGAAGGCCTTTTTGATCTCGAAGACTTATTGCGCTATGTCAAGAATGAAATGCCAGAGCTCTGGAAAAACTGACCTGACAAACAGTCTTTATCAGCCAGGTTTCACCCTGGGAACAGCCTTACCAGAGCCGATTTTAAATCGGCCATTAAAAGCGATGATTATTTAGTCCCTTTTTTGATCGCATTAACATTTCTCTCAAACGCACTTTTGTCTTTTCTCATTTCATTTCTGAGGTTAGCCAGCTTGTCACGCTGATCAGTGACCTCTTTTTTCTTCGAGGAGATATTATGCTGTGTATTTTCAAGAGACTGTCGCAAGTCTAGAAGCTCTTCCTGTTTATTCTTTAACATATCTCCTGCCTGATCATAAGGAACAGCAACGCCACCTAAATAGACAAATGGGTTTTCCACTGCTTCCTCTTTGCTATCTATCTGTTCCATTTTATTTTGCAGCTTCTTTATTTCCGCTTCCTTCGCATTAATCTCTTTTTTCAATGCCTGTATATTTTTCTTAAGTGACGATTTCAGGTCTGCATAATCTTTCTCTAACAACGCCAACTCAGTGTCAAGCCCCTTGCTTTGCTGTTTGAAGGTATCCGCCTTAGCGTCATAGTCAGTACGTTCCTCAGCCTGTAGATCTTTTTGCACCTTATCAGCCACAGGTTTGATCATTTTCAGAAGCATTTTTTCAGCCAACTGATAGCTTTTAAGATCCGACGTTAGCGTAGATATCCTTTGATTTAGCTCATCCCTGCGCTGCAGTGCATCTTCGCTATCGAAATGGTCCAGGAGATCTTCAAGCGCCTGCTTGCACGTTTGCAGTTCCGTTTCCGTATTTTCTATATTCTTTTCCACCGCAGCCAGTTGATCATCGTCGGCATGAGCGGACGGTCCACCCGGTTTGCTCAGATTATGTAAGCGCTCACTGGATTCACGCTTCAAATCCTGCATATGACTTGATGGATTAGCTATCTTACCGATTACCCGCTCTTTCAACGCCTTGGGCGAGGGTGCATGCAGTACAAAAGCATCAGCCACTTTGCGCGGCATTTTGTTCATCACCCGGTTGGGCAAGCTAATCACCCAGTCTTTAATACTCTTTCCGAGCGATTTCGCTTTCTGTCCTACACTCGCAGATACATTCGCAAAGCGCTCCTTTATAGATGCTTGTTGCGTAACCTCTTCCTCACACTCGATGCCTTCCAGGTCAGGATTTGATCCATCAATGTCAACGTCATCATCGATATTCATTTCATCGTTGACTGACTGCGTATCACTATTAAAGTCCTCGACAAAACCTTCATCGGGTTCAATATCCCTATCCCCGCCAGCGGGCGCTCGACGAGTACTGTTTGATTCGGCTTTCAGCGAGTAGGTTGTACCTGTTGCACTAATCACTCTGTCGTCATGGGATTTTTCAGAGACATTAGGTGAGGGGTTATCCTGCATGTCAGCCATCGCTATCAGCTTGGCTTTCAGGACAGGGTCTGTCACCTTGATGGTTCTATGCTGGTGCGTTACAACCGATTCTCCCTTTCGGCTTATTCCGCCAGGAGGTAGGCTGCCAGCACCTTGACTTCCATGTATCGGTGACGTCATTACGCTCGGATCCCTGTTTAAACCACTGCCATCTATTAAGTATTAATGATTACAAAGACAAACAGGCAACTGCGATCTGTTTTTTTGGAATAAAACAGACAGAAAATACCGCACGCTAATTTTATTTAGGCATTAAAATATTCTGTTTATTCAATTTTTACTCGATAACTGACCTCACCCTGCTCACCCGGCTCTAATTTGCCATTGAACCGCCAGGCGACCCTCCCTATATAGCCGGTTTTATAGCTTCTGACCGGGCTGCATTGTATTCCCCCAGGTAACACAGACGGACAACGGAGAGTCTCTGACAGTGCAGTGAACGCCGGCATATCGTCACTGATTTCCACCTGTGAAATGGGGGTTGTACCCGCATTGGTGAAATGGATCGTGTATTGCAGAATATCCCCGGGCTCTGCTTGGTTCGATACGCCTCTCCCCTCTCCACGGGAGATATTCTCCACCCATTTGGTCAGCACCAACTGGCCGCCTTCCTGGTCAGACACGGTAACGGTATCCACCGCGTGTGCCGAGGCAACCACGGCTCCTCCCGCAGCTTGTCCCGTACCCACTTCTTTCCCGGAACCGCCATTGATCGTGGCGGTAAGCGTCAGGGCGAATTTCAGACCTTCAGGTGCATTGGCTGGCACAAACACACCCGCCTCGAAACAGGTCGTCGCTGATCCGGTACCACCCAGTGTCATGCTGTTGGTTGCTGGCTGACCTTCCTTGTTGCCACTTCCACACTGGGTCTTCTGTAATGTCACTGGCCAGGCAATAGCTGAACCATCGTTGGCATTGACCAACTGTACCTGCAAATCCACATTACCGGCAGAGTTGCTCTCCAGCTGGTGAGGCAAATACACAAACATGCCCGGTTTCGCCGTCCGGTTATGATTTGGCGTTAATGTCAGGGCGGGGGTTCCATCAATATATCCAAAGCGCAGACGCTTCGATGCTCCGGCCTCAACCGTTATCTCAACAGGGTTGTTCGTGTGGGCACCCGGCATCAGGCCGGTGAGTGACGCCTGGTCCGGCAGAATTTCAACGGTATACCTTCCCGGTACCAGGCTGGGGAAATTAACCTCACCCTTCGCGTCCGTCGTCTGCACGCTGATCACAATCCATAGCTGTAACACTGCATCCCATCGGGACAACTGTGCTTTTACAGGATTCAACGCCGGCTCAGTCGCTGCTTTCTCACCATCATTATTGAGGTCTTTCCAGATCATCGCAGTGATGGCACCGGCTCTGACAACCTTGATACCTTCTCCAAATTCAGACGTATTGCCATTCGAGTCGATAGCGATCGCAGTGAGAGTGCCACCCTCGCTAACGGCAGCACCACTCACGTCAAACCGAAACAGGCTCTGTTTCTGAATCATCTTACTGCTGACCGGATCCACATAAGACCCCGTGCCTGATACCAGATCCTGATCACTGCCTTCAATCCGCTGTAACAGGTAGCTAAAACCATTGCCATCTTTCCGGTAGAACTCCACCGTCACACCAGGTAACGCATACCCTTCGACAACCAGCTGCCCATTATCAATCAGAGCACTGGAAATAACGGGAGCATCAATACCCCGGTTCGGCGCCCTGTCATTATAATTGCCGGTATTGGGTGTGCGACCATCGCCCGATGGTTGCTGAGCATCCATCACAAGATCAATGCCCATATCCTCTCGGTTCCCCGTGTACTGATTCCGGGTAATGCGATTGCCTTTCGCAACATAGTTCCGATCCATGTTCACAACCACAACCCCTGGCCCCTGATTTTCTTCCAGGAGGTTGTTTTCAACCTGTATTTTCTTACCTGTGCCGTCTATAGCCTGCAACCGCAAGCCGGCACCTTCTCTGCCACCTTGTCCGCCACGGCGCAGCGTATTGTTGGTAATCGTGAGCTTTTGCGGCGAGATCAGCCGCCAACCTTCCAGAACAACGCCCTGCGCACCATCAACATAATTCCGGTCAATGGTCAGTTCACGGGAAACATCACTGGCATCACCTTGCAGTGAGATCGCGTCGTCCGTCGGATTACTGGTATTGTCAATCAACACATTACGGGTGATTACGCCGGAACCACTAAAATCCATTCCAGTTCGCCGTGTGCCTGCAATTAAATTGTGATCCACTGTCACGTAACTGCCCGACACGGACTTGATACCATCCAATAGTGACCGTTCAGACAATCCCTGCCCGGATTTATCCGCACCAATAAAAGAGTGGCTGATCAGACAGCTCTGGCACCCCCTGCCGACATAAACACCGACAATATTCCCGACACCACCGGGCGATGCCAGAAACAGGCGGGTAACCGTCTGCCGAGGGCCATTCATGCTAATAATGGGGTTCATCCCCCGGCTGGGGGATACCACTTCCAGATCAGGCAGCTCAAACGCTTCCAGAGTCTCCTGGTTACGCCCTACCTTGACACTGGACCACACAGACCGGGGAGAGAGTGCACTTGCTCCCGGCTGAGCAAATTGAAGGGCTGTACCATCCAGGGTAATCCCATCTTTCCCCAAAGACGGCAGAGCACTCATGAGATTAATTTGCCAACCCCAGTCATGATTGCGGGCTACCGCCGGAACAAATCGCATCCGTTTGATTCCGGCATTCTGGTTGGCATTGTCGATGAACTGTCGCAGGCTGCCCTGCCCGCTGTCATTAACATGGGTGACTACGTCATAACTGAACCCAAAATCCAGTTTTTTCATTCCGGTCGGGTAACGGGTCAGCAGATTTCGCGGTAACTCAAGCGTATGCTCCCCCTGCCAGATTTCATGACTTCCCAGCGATATAGCCGGCAGCATAGGACAGAACTCCGCCGTACAACCGCCACGATACTCCCTCCATAAGGCATCCAGGTCATATTCAATATCATTCCTGCCCGGTCGCCGTCCGCCAAAACAATAGCCCGCTGTAGAAAACACTTTATCCTGGCTGGCAGTATCGGGACCTGAACTGCAACGGCGGTAAGGCCCGCCCCAGGTCTGCTCAGCCCAGCGCCCATGGCCTCGTGACAGGGATCGGGACAACACAACAATCCGGTACTCATGGTCCTCCGCCGGTATCGGAAACACATAATTCCCCCCGGCATCGGTATGGGCCAGGATGGCCGGTGTCCAGTTATCTACACTGGCCCGCTTCGGGTTAAACCCTTTTTCCAACCGCGCCAGCACCACCGTTGCGCCCTGTACACCCAACCGTCGGGATGCCCCTGAAGACGATTCCACACGTTCTTCAAAAACCTGACCACTCAACAGGGCGGTTTTAATCTCTACCTCATTGTTTGAGTTCTGGTTCTGATACCCGGGCGCCGGTGTCACCGCAGCAATCAGGCTACCGCCATCGACAACGCCCGCCTTGACCGCTCCTGTCAGGGTCACCTGAATACTGCCCCCCTTCGGCAGATCCATACTGACATCCCCTGAGCGACTATGACACTGCGCACCATTCATCACGTCATTGCAGTGAACGCCATTGCTATCCGGCTGAAAAAAACCGGGAGAAATCACCTGCAGCGACACTTCATTGGCGTCCGTATTCCCCTCGTTGAGGGCCAGCAGCGTATAACGCACCTTGCCATCCCGATCAAATTCGGTTTTACCGACCTGCTTCAGTGACAGGTTCACAGGGCGGCTGACACGGACATTGCCGATTTCATGACGCGCCCAGTTGGCGCCCGTTGATGCAGCAAACCCCAGCTTCAACCGATGGGGTGGCGCATCCACTCTCACATTGCCCAGAACCGGTTGAAAGCCATGGCCGTCATGGCGATCGAGACTAACAGAGACGCTATAACCATACCCATCCGGCAATACGGTAATACGTGCGGTGCGAGGCTGGCGCTGTGAACTGTTTGTAGCCAGGGGATAGGGTAATTGCCTGCCTGCAAGGTAGCGATAGCGTTTATTCTCCCCTGCGCGCACAACAATCGAGTTTGGCTTGGCCGAAGAGCCTCCTTCGCCACCAATCTGGCTACTGAAATTACCAAAACTATCAAATCCAACGCCCAGATACGCATCCTTAAGCCCGGTATACCCCAAGCCACCACCAGCACTGCCAATACGGAAATCCCCGTCATTGATACTCCGCAGCAGAAATACACTGAAGCCATCGGCCGCTCTTTTATCCTGGTAGGTACCGCCCCCCTTACTGGCAGAAAAGTCGAAAGTAATCACCAAGCCATCCGACGAAGGAAAATCCTGTTTGAACCATGTGTATCCACTTTGGTTCGGACGTGGGTTCGTCAACAGCAACCAGCCATCGCTCACTTGAGGCTTGGGCTTACCTGCATATTGCCAGTCAGTCGGTGTCCCTTGACTGAATGATTCATCAATAAACCATTCCCCACTGGTTTCCGACCAGGCCAACCCGGAAGACAGGCAGGCAACCAGCACCATCAACGTGGAAAATGCGGTTCCTGTTTGTCTGAACAAGCGCTGCAAAAAATCGGTCATGATTGCCTTATACTGCCTTGGCACAGCCGGTTACTGGATCTGGATCGCGAAAATCAGGGAGACGGAATCACCGGGTTGCAAACCCTCAGGCCACTGCGCATTGATTAATGTGCCACTGACATTGGGTTGCACCACCTGCCGACCGGTCGTCTTCGGCAAACCACCGTGCGGATAGAATTCGGTAAAGTTGGGCGCCGCATCGTGAATCACCACATTCTGCACCGCTTCCACGCCTTCATTTCTGGCTGTCAGGCGGTATACCACGCAGGTGCCTGGACGCGCCGGAAAGGCGTCTATTCTGAACTGCACAGGCACTGCGGCCAGACAATCCCAGGGCGCCTGTTCCTTGATAATGACAACACTCGTGGTGTTAACAGTAGCCGTATCCGTCACCGTCAACCGCTGCCCGTCCTCACCGATAACGGTCAACGTGGTCACGTTGCGAATCCCCATGGATGCATTCGCCGGCGCAAACACTTTCACCAGCAGATGTAAGGTCTTATTCCCTGCCAGGGATACAGGACTATTGATCGCCGTATCGCTGCCAGACAGCACACCGTCGCCATCCAGGTCACGATATAGTACAGACTGCCAGCCCTGACTTTTCAGTGAATCAGACAACACCAGCGACAGGTTATCCACCGCATTGTTGCTGTTATTCGTTAAGCGGTGCGCAAACGTGATAAAGCTGCCGGGTGTGACCTGTCCCTCGCCATTGGGCTCAAGCACCAGCCCCGCGTCATCACTGATTGCGATACGTACGGTAAGGCGATCCTTCGCACCGGTTACGGGAGAAACCGCCACCACATGAAAATCATGGCTGCCATCCGTCGCAGCAGCAGGCAAACCGACCACCAGTTTTAACGGCACATGCTCCCCGGCTTTGACTGAGCCGCTATTCGCAGTGGGCTGGTTGCCTGTATTGACAAACTGCGCCGTAAAACCTTCCGGCAGGCTGGCGCCACTGGCAGAAACCAGTTGCAGGTTGTAGGTATCTATCGCGCCGCCGGTATTATTCACAAAGAGCGCATCAAATGTGACGCTTTTCCCGGGTTGACCCGACAGGGTTTTAACCGGCTCACTCTCTGGCCCAGGTCCCTTGCCGGGGACACTGGCGTCGCCCTGGACCGGTCGTCCATACGTCATATCAACAGACGACGATGAATCAGTGATCTGCACCAACCGGTTCAGCACTGTATCCCTTACCTTCCGATCGGACGGGTCTGAACTGAGGCTGGCTTCCAGTAAAACAAAGTAACCCTCTTCCTGCGCGTTCACTGTATCCGGCAACTTCACCCTGAGCCGGATTTTACGGGATTTACCGGCGTCCAAACCCTGCACAGCCAATGTTGGGTGGCTGGAGAATGCCGAACACTGTTCTGTCGTGCTCAGGCAATATTCAGTGCCGGCCGGGAAGGGAACCTGTGACTTCGCCGTATCCGGAAGCAGCGCCACGGTATAGTTCTGAGGATCAGTACCCGTATTCCAGACATAGTTGATAAACTCGATGGTCCCCCCCGGCGAGGCCGTCTGAATCGTCACAGGTTCGCCACGGTCTTTCGCTGAGTCATAGGGACTGCCATTGATGGTAACCCCGGGACCGGTAATTGTGATGGGTACCCGGTTACTGGTTTGAGTGTCGACACAACTCCCTTTTTTTCTGTCACGTTCTGACTTTCCACCACTACCCCGACAGGAGAAATATTCCGCTTCGTTGAAATGAGTCTGCCCTTCGAAACCTTGCTTTATCGTGGCAAAAAATCGTATTTGTCCTTTCTCAGACGCTTTATGACCAGTCAACTGCGCTTTAACTGTCGCTCGTTTAATATCCCCGTTAGGTAGAGTGACCTCATAACCATCTTTGCTGTTAGGTATCGGTGAAACAAGTGCTTCACAATCTCGTCCATCTTCTGCACAACGCTGAACCGGTGAATCAGTATCAAACTCCATAACTTCGGGCAGTTGATCTGTCACCACAAGTTTACTATTGCCATTTTTCCCCTGACGCTCATAACTGAGGATGACTTCCACCGTATCGCCGACTGTGGCTGAAAGCATCCCTGACCGCCCGGAACTCGGCCGGGACAAGTTCTTCATTTGCTTGGTTACAGCGTAAATCGGATGTTTAGCGTGTTGTAGTGTATCGATGTTTTCATCAAAACAACGATGTTCCCTTCCCGCGTCCAAAAGGCATAACTTGTTATCCTTAACCTCTGCTCGGACGGTCAGCTGTGAATTAACATGGGAAGCTTTTCCGCTGACCAAAAAATACAGCGTTTCACCAGGCGGTAAAGTAACATTGCCATTCAATTTGGACTGTCCGTCAATCTGACCACTATGGTTTTGATCTCTATAAAGAACAATCCCACTTTGCCCTGATGTGCTCAGGCTATATGTCGTCGAAACATTACCGGTATTGGTCAAAACATGTGGTAAAACAAAGGGAGCGTCCGCAACAACCAACCGGGTTTGGCTCTGCTCCAGTAAAACACCAGGCACAGCCTGAATGCGTGTAACCACCTCATTAGACGACACTTGAAAACGACTACCATTTTCATCCAGAAACGAAGCGCTGGCCTGGCTGCGGAGCAAAGTGCCAGCTGGCGTAGCGGCCTCTGCGACCATGGACATCGACAGGATACAGGCAGCCACCGCCATCCACAGGAGCATGGCCACCAGACCCGTTCGGCTCAACCCTTTACGCAGACGCTGCCTCACAGGGCATCTCCCGTCGCGGCATGCATCACAATGCGTTGAGTCACGGGTTTGCCCGCACCATCCACCAACAGCAGTTCTACCCGCCGATCAAGGGCTCGAGCTGTTCCATCCCCCCCAGACAAGGGTAAGGTTTCGCCTGCCCAGTCTGTCTTTATTCGCGTGGCAGCAACCCCCTGCTTCTGAAGCACCTCTGCCACAGCCATGACTCGCCGCTTGGAAAGTTTCAGGTTATAGCGACTGGCCCCCTGTACATCGGTAAAACCGCGCACCACCACCCGGTGGTTCGGGTACTGCCTCAGCAACGCGGTATTCGACATCAGCCGCTCACTTTCACCAACATCCAACTCACTGCTATCAAAGGCAAACTGAACCACCGGGTACCACTGCATGCCTGGGACTTCTGCCGTTGTGACAGCACAAAGATGCGCGTCATAACGGGCATAGAGCTCCTCGGTGGTGGCACAGCCGGAAACCATCAGGCCAACAGCAATCGCAGTAAGGATGTTCAGGGCATGTTTCATGAGGCAAACCAGTCAAACAGGGATTCATCGAACTTGAACTGCAGGCTCAAATGAAGCCCTTTGGCATTATATTTTTCGCTGTCGAGATCATCATCGGTAAAGCCGACAACGTTGTAGTAGGCACCCACGCGCAGGTTGCGGACAACCAGGTAGTGCACACCGATACCCGCTGACCAGCGCCGGCTGGTCATGCCATCGACCGCAAGCACACCAGCACGGAGATCCATATCCCAGCGGCGGTCAATGTCCCAGGTCAGGCGGGAGTCTGCCACCCAGGTCTGGGTGCTGTACTGATAGTCATCCAGTGACGTTTTCACCCACTTGCTGCCGATCCGGCCGGACCAGACCAGGTCACGGGCAATCTGGCGGTTCTGGTGGGTGGAAATCAGATGTACCGTGCGGTCATCCGCCGGGTTCTCACCACGCTCTTCTTTCCACTGGTAGAGGTAAAGGCCATGCTGGCGATTATCCAGACGCGGGCGACGGGCCAGGCCCAGGGTCATGGCGTGCTTCAGGGTACGACTACCGCTATCACGGGGCAGCTCCAGACGAAACTCTTCCCGCACCAGGCCACTCCAGTCCAGATCCAGGCGTCGGGCGACCGCCGCATCCAGTCCATAGTAGTTCTGCTGTTCGCCATGGCGGTATTCCACCCGGCCCGTTGCACGCTGATTCTTACGGCGCTTGTCCTGTATACCGAGTGACAAGGCCAAACCATCATTCCGGTTATCCTTGTTTTTCTCGTGCACGGTCTGGATCCACTCAACGCTGGGCGTCAATGAGAGACCCTTTTCTATTTCCAGACGGGTATCGGCGCCATTGACCCACTCCAGATTGCCGCCATCGGTTGCGCCACGCATGCGGTATTCCGAATAGGTCCGGGTATTGGGCAGCCAGTCACTCTTTACCCCCAGGGCAAAGCTGTTGCGGTCTTCACCGTTGCTGACCGGGCTCAGATTTTCATCCCGTTCATATCGGCCATACAGACTGACTTTCTCATGTACCTGCCAGTCACTTTCCATGACCGTGCGCCAACGGGCATTGGTCAGGGCGTGCTCATACTCAATATTAGTGGACGCATTCTTGCCCAGCAGCTGATATTGCTTGCCGACACCGACCAATCCGGTGGCATACTGTGCGTCTTCATCCCCTTTCTGGCTGATATAGCGGCTACCACCGGTCAGTGTCCAGGCATCTGGCAGGCGCTTGTCAAAACTAAGTCCGACACTACTGCCCTCTCCACTGCCACTGCTATTAGTACTGTTATCGAGACTACGGCTGGTTTCCGCTTCAGCCCGCAGATCCAGACTGTCGTTCAAGCGCTGCTTGTGCTCAAGGCGACTTTCCTCACGCCCACTGGACACACCGCCCGCAGAGTTGTCATAACCGGCATCCGCCCGCGCCCAGGTCAGCTCTGTCTCACCATTAGACGTCCATTGCTGGTTAATCTTCACGCGGTAGGCATTGCCATGGTCTGGTGTTGTTGTCTGATCGGTCGTGCTCGTAGTTTCCGGCTTGCCTGTCTTGTCCAGGGTTGCACCGGAGACCGTAACCGTTGTTTTCTCGGTAGGTTTGTACTCGACCCAGGCGCCACTGATGTTCTTGCCTTCAGTCTTGTGTTCATCGCGGGTATGGCTCACACCCACACGCACCTGGTCGTTCAGTTTCTGTTCAGCGCGAACACCTGCAACGGTGTAGGCGGTTCCGTCACCTTCAACGTCATAGCTGACCCGGATGCGCTGAGGGTTACCCTTCTCATCCTGGCGGTGCATAGGCTCACTGAACTTCAGGTAGCCGCTGAACTCATCCAGGGTATAATCCCGCCCCCGGCTCAGGGTTTCGGTGCTGAGCATCAGGCCGGGGTTGTCACGACTCCAGACTTCCAGCACCACCACGTCACTGTTACGCACAATCGGCGCCCCCTGCAGGCGGTAGTTCATGGCCGTACCATCCGGCATGATGATCTCGCTGCGGTGCATATCCTCAGGACGTGCACCGAAGCCCTGCAGGCGGGTGATACCGTCATCGTAAATGGCGTTGATGCCGGTCAGGGTGCGCTGGATACGGGCAAGGTCCTGTTCAGGGGCATTGCTGTCTGTCTGGTAGTCTCCCCACATGATACTGCTGCGACCCTTTTCCAGCTTCGCATACAGCTTGCTGCGGCTCTGGGCTTCATAGCCTTTCTGGCTGGCATCACCGGTGATGGGGTAGTAGTCATCCGGATCCACATCACGGAACAGTTCCTGATCCTTGTCTTTATCACTGTCGTACGACAGGGTCAGCTGGGTTTCCTTTGCCACTTCACCCTTGACGAAAAACGCCGTGCGCTTGCTGGTATCAAAGCCATCAGTAATACCATCAATCTCGGAAGGCGTTCGCCCTTTGCTGTTAACCTTCCCCTTGCTGGCGGAGATATCCACCAGACCAACGGCAACCAGCGGGCGCGGCGCGGCGATCTGGGTAACTTCTGCATCGGCTTTCAGGTCATTAGTAGAAGCACGAAGCTTGACGGGACCGGCTGTCGCACCGGAGCGTAAATGCACCAGCGCCTCGCCCTGCTCAATACGGATCTGGTGACCGGGTTCCTGGTCCTGAACGTCTTTTTCCTGCCATTGGCCGGCACTGCTGTCCAGAGTCACGAAATAGACGCCGCGGGCCGGCAGACCATTGCGGTCCAGCAGCCGCACCTTGACCGGCAACAGGCTTCGGCCTTCATCCGCAGGCAGTGTATCCCGCGCGGGTTCCAGCACCAGGCGCTCAGCCAGACCGGCATTGTTGAATACGCCTTTCGCCAGTACCCGTTCATTGCCAAAGAAATCCGTCGCCCGTACTTCCAGGTGATTTTCCCCTTCCTTCATGGGCACGCCGTACCAGGCCAGCAACTGGGCCTGCTCACGGTTATTCATCAATTGTTCGCCCAGGCGATCTGCGCCCACAGGTTGATCATTAACGTACAACGTTGGCGTGACACCGGCCCGAACCACCACCATAAAACGGCCATCCGCCTGTGTGCCCTCAGGCCAGAGCCAGGTGCCATCCACAGCCTGCTGACGGGTAATAGACGAGACTGCCTCTTTTGCCGGTGGCATTTTGGCTAATGGCTCTACAGTATCAGGCGTCTTTCCGGCAGTAGATACGGATTGGGCAGAGGGTGACGACGCGGTATCACTGTCAGTCTTCTTAGGGCCCCGAACGACACCGTTCGACAAATCACCAATGTTGTCCGCCTGCTCGGCATTGTGGCTGCTGCGGCTATACTGCGCCGCTTCGTCCAGCAGCCAATCACCATTGATGGAGGCATTACGGGCCTTGATCTGGGCGAAAATTGCCTTGGCATCCTTTTCCGGGCATTGCGCCGCAAAATCGGCACGGTGGAAATCACCGGGGGAGAGATCAACAAAACGGCTGTTGCCGTCTGCACCGTTGCGGTTATCCAGCGGTTTGAGCACCAGGCCGTCCGGCAGGGTTACGGGATCTACCTTGAGGACGTGAGTGCCCGGCTTCAGTCCCATCAGGCTGTATTGGCCGTTTTCATCGGTGATCACCCAGGTACCATCTTCCATGTACAACCGGACACCACCAAGCGGCCATTCCCCCTCATCCTGGATGCCATTGCCGTTGCCATCCACGTACAGCTTACCGAACAGGATCGCCTTGTCTGACAGCACGCCATCCATCTGAACCGTCACCTGCGCACGGGCGTCATTGGACCTGACCGACAGCCCGCTCATATCGCGACCTTCACCCCATGCCGTGTTGATACCGTCACCATCTACGGCACCGGCGCCCGCCTTGAGAACGTAAGTGATTTCCCATTGCTGCTGTGGCGCCAGCTCCCGAAGCTGACTCTGGTTCAGAACAAACGTCAGTTCAGGGCCTGGCACACCTTCCGGTTCCGCCGCCGGTTGCCCGTTGATACGGACGCTGCCGCGGGCATACTTGAAGCCGTAGGGTAAACGATCATGAATACGGAGGTTGTAAAGTGACTGTTTTGCATTATTGGTGACGATCAGCTTATAACCGACCATCTCACCCGGGGCGACGGTATTCTGCAGCGCAGCCTTATCCAGGGTCAGAGACTGGTTACCAACAGAGCCACCAGCATCCAGAGGCACATCAAAGCCCTGCAGTGGTTCGTTGCTCGTGAAGGGAAATGCCCCCTCCGGAACGGGAAGCATTCTTGCGGAATACGCCTGTACACGCCCTGTTTCCTCTATCGTTCTGGGGTGCCCCGCTTTTCCATAGGATGCCTTGACCACATGTAATCCCGAATAGCTCTCCGGTTCTGTACTGGATGGAAACTGATAGCCGGAGTTTGATGGTGGATCTACCTGGATGTAGTACATCCCCTCCTGCAAACGGGGATAGAGGTAATGACCTTTATCATCGGTCACGCTGGCAGGCAGGAGTGAACCGCTGACCGGATCTACGGCTGGTTGATCATCAATATCGTAAAAAGCCACCTTGGCGCCTTTGACAGGAGCCAAGGTTCCACTGTCAAACACCAGGCCGATGGTGCTGACATTCGCCTCACGGCTGTAAGTCTTATAGTGTTCGCTATCATGGTACGAGACTTTGATGCGATCCCCTGCCATGGATTTTAAACGACAGACTGGTGCAGGCTGAGAATAGTCCGGTTGCTGGCTCGGGGTTGTACACAACTGGTTGCTGCCAGATTCACTGGTACTGAGCCTGAGAGGGGATACACTGCGAAACTCGCCGGTATTCACACCGGTCTCACGCAGCAACACCCGGACCCGGTCACCGGTTTTACCGGAAACCACCAACACCTCGACAATTTCATCTTCTTCTGTCGTGGTATTTAAATGGGGTGCTTTGAAAGTGACAAAAACATCCTCATGAACGTGCGCGCCCCCTTCAATATGATCCGGCAAGAAATAGTGTGTTGACGCCTGGAAGGAGCTATCAAAGGTTGGGTCTACATGACGGTCACGGGGCTCCATGAACATTACACGCGGATCCCCTCCATTCACGTGGTAGCCCGGCCGGATTTTGTCGGCAGTCTCATTACTCTCAAAGTCATAACGTCCGTCACCCTCCGTATCAATACCGGCCCGGTTACGAATGACAGTCGTCACGGTTAATTGATTGATAATGACATTGAATCCCAGCCGGGCAGACATACCGGGCTGAAAGGCACTGGCAGGCAGTAGAAGTCCAACACGTGTGATGTCTGTCGGATCATAGTCCGGGCTATCGTAACGGACCCAGCGCCCATTCGGCAGTCGAACCACCGGATGAGCCTGACGTGGTGCATAATCATCGTCCACCCGCGACAGACGGGTATTGGCGGGAATGCGATCTTCCAGCAGGATGCCCTGCTGCTCCTGACCATCCACTACCAGCGTGCGCTCGGGTAACGCGATATCGCCATTATTGGTCAGGGAGAGGTCATAATGAATATCACCAATATCGCTATAACGGGGGTCAGTAATAGACTGCAGGCTGTTCTTTCGAATCAGGACAGACTGACGCCCCGCGGTAATACGGTCATGATTGGTACTGACTTTATGATCATCAGCTTCCGAGCGAGCGGATACTGACAGTGTAAAACTGTCGTTAGCTGCCACTGTAGCCGACACCCTGGCCATGACAATCAGGGCGCGGCTTTCGCCCGGCTTCATCATGTCTGTCGTGTGGATTGGGCTTTCCTCGGGGGTGGGCAGACGGTCATCATAGGAAAATACCCCCAGAATGGTGATCCGCCCGCCGACATCACAGGATGCGCTACCTGTCACACAGGCGGTGACGTCCAGGCGGTAACTGTCTTCAATATTGCCCCGGTTGAAGACATGGTGAATAAACGACACCGTCGTACCCGGCGCCGTCTGTACCTGCTGATCCTGGGACAACACCGGGACATGAACCGCAGCGACCCGAACCGTCGACGGGTTGGAGAGCACTTTTACCGGCTGACCCAGCTCGGTATCAAAATAAGCGGCTTCGGCCTGATTGAGAATCACCGTTCCCGCTGGCGCCAGCGCGCAGGCCGCACGCGCTGTCACAAGACAGAGCATGGCCATCATCAGCAAAAGGGTCATTCGGTACGGCTTAAACAGCATCAGGTTTCCGGTGCAACAGCGTCAATACACAAGGTTCTTTCGGGCTTTCTCTGGCCTCTGCCGTCTTGCGACGGTTTTCAAAGGACAGAGAGAGCCTGCCGCTGCTCCAAAGAGCAGCGGAAGACGGAGTTATAAAAAAGGAAATCAGTTCACTTTGACGGTGAAACGGACCTCGACGGATTCGCCGGGTTTCAGGATGCCACCTTTACCGGGTTCGGTAGTTGCTGGCTTAGCCCCTTCGCCGACGTTAAAGACAACGTCACCAGAGGTTGTGTTTCCTGCAGCCAAATTCGCATCAGCTCCACGCACTACCCAGGAACCATCAACCAATGTTGTAAATTCTGGTGCGGCATCACGGATAGTGACCTGCGTGGCTTCAGCATCGCCCTCGTTGCGAGCAATGATCTGCCACACAACACAGTCTTTACCTGGCTCAACCTTTCCGGGATTCTCCTTAAAGACAGCGGGATCGCCCTTACATGAATCGAGAATGGCCGCTTTCTTATAAAGGCGCAGCTGCCCTTTGATGACGGTCGTCCGATCCGTCGCGGTGGCAGTTTTCGTTTCACCAGCCAGCTGATAGATAGCTGTCAGATTAAGAGTATCGATGCTACCTGCCACAGCATTAGCCGGAGCAATGACTTTTACTCGGAATACTTTTCGCTCGCCTGCCTTAAGAGAGAGTTGTGAGAGCTCTAAGTGGCTTATCTGATCACCCAGTGCCCCCCCATCAGCCACATTAAAGAACACATGACTCCAATTATTGTCAGCAGGTGTACGAGCTCCTGAGAGAGTAATCCCGGTAAGATCCTGATTACTGGTATTCTCGAGAATATGCTCATAGAAAACAGCGCCGCCTGGTTCAATCTGATTTTGACCATCTGGCGTTAAGGTCAGCTTGCCCGTGACAGGCACTTCAACAAAGTACTTGACGGCATCATTGATAACCTTAGTCCCATCCTGAGCCTGGGCAAGAACTGCAAACTCATGCGTATCCACGGACGTATTGGCTGGAAGCGTTACTAGAACCTCAAATTCCATAGACTGCTTGGGTTGAATGTAACCCGTTGTATTAACCGGCAACCCATTTTTCAGGAAGACCACTTTCCACCCGTCAGGCAAAGCGACTGGCTGGTCATAGTTGTTAGGGCCCTTATCGGCAACGGACTTATGTGCTGACAGTGCAAATGACTGTGGCTTTGTAGATTCATTACGCACCCACAGCTTGTAGGTACCAGACTTGCCAGCACTGACTATCTGCTTATTAACACCATCCAGTTCAGTAGCTGAGCCGTAAGGATTCTCATCTGCACCATCTGTTGTTTTCACTGCGTAGGAAATATCCACGCCATACCGGGTATCGGTAATTTCAACCAGCTTCAGAATGACAGAGTCATGCTTCTCAGTATCTACAACAGATGTTGCCTGAAGCGTTGCCTGATAATTGTGAGAACCCGCCGTAACACTGCCAGGCAGTTTTGCCTTGATGGTCACCATAGTGCTCTGGTCACGCCCAAGGACAGGTGTTTTTTCATCGGTGTATTGAACGGCACCAATACTGTCCCAGTACGAGAATGTCGTACCTTGAGGGAACGAGTTACCTTGTTGATCAATACTCAGGTTAAAACGATCAGAGCCGTTACCGGTATTTTTGATCAACACGCGGAACTCGGCCACTTCGCCCTTGGCAATGGCATCCACAATGTCAGAATCAGGGGTTTGATGACTATGGTTAGAATCAGCACCGGTACGGTCATGTGCTTCAACTCCATAGAACTGAGGCAACTTAACGGTTGTCATATTTGTTTTGACCGTTGTTTCGCCTTGGGCGCCATGAATAACAGAGGCTATGTTCTGCAGCAGGTCTCCAGCACTAAAGCCTGCTTTGCTGTATTTGACGGTATATTCTAGTGCGACAGTACTACCAGCCCGCAATTCATTAATATTAATTCTGAAATCGTGGTCATGGGCGTAAGGAGTGGTCACTGACGTTCCCAGCTTTGTCACAACAAAGCTACTCGCGTCTAGACGAGAATCAATAAACGCAGCATCAATACCAGTATTGCCTGTTCCTACAGTACCCTCTGCTACAGTCAACCATGAAGACAAAGGGTCTTTGATATAAGCTTTATCTGCCTTCGTCAGATCTGAACCATTATTTCGGATGGTAATTTTGTAGGTGACAGAGCCTGGCCCGCTATCAGTAGCTGGTTCATGAGCACGAATCTCTTTGGTAGCTACCAGAACAGGCCCATCAACAATATTGATAGTATCTTCGTTTTCAAGACGCGTTGCTTCCTCAGCTGAGGGCGTACGCTTATCAGGTGTCGCCTTCAGTTTGAATGAAGGTGCCTTACTGACATCAACACTTACAGGCAACACAGCCGCTACGACCAGGTTAACCTTATCCCCTGGCGCAACAAACACCTTCTCATTGCTCCCCAAAACAGGCTCACCTGCATTCGGTAAACCATCACCATTCACATCACGGTAAATGGTCAATTTGTCTGACTGAATGTTCTTCAGTTCATTCAAGGAGAGTGTAAAGCTGTCTTCTGCGTTACCGTTATTGATCAAACGGTGAGGAAAGTACACCGTCTGCCCTGCAGCACCATTCTGGGTTTGAGTCTGCTGCAGCTCAGCGGCATAAACTTCTGCCACGGTGACAATGGATTCATTGGATGTCGCCTGGTACTTATTACCGGCCGCATCCTGGTAACTCACGGTTGCCAGATTCTTGATCACTGTGCCGGCCAGGGTCATCCCGGCCTGTGCCGTCATGGCATGAAACAGTCCCACCAGCAACAGGGCAAATGCCCATATGCCGAGCCATTGTCGCTGAATCGGTCGATACATCAGGTTTTCTATCCTCTCGAAAGATCAGATCATCAGTTGGTTATTAAAAAATTCAGTACGCTGATCGTTTCTACGACATGCCATCCCACGCAAGGCGCAGTATGTAACGACTGACCTGTCATGACGGCCATTCACCGGCGGTCTTTCAGCGTATAAGCAGCCACCCGCACCTTTGAAAAAAGGCAGGTTCAGAAAAACATTCATCATGTATCAGGCAAACAGCTCCACCAGGCGCAAACGGGTCGTCTACGCCTTCATTAAATCGATGTAAGCTGAATGGTTCCTTAACAGAGCGGCTGACTCACCCGGATTCAGGGTGTAAAACGTGGTTATTTCACCTGAACCCGGTACGTGAATGCCTGTTGCTCTGCAGGCTGGATGGGATTCTCTGCCAGCCAGCGGATATTGGTGTATTCCGAAACCGGAATATCCGTCATCCGTAGCTTGCCCTCTGCGGTTTTTCTTAGCCGCTTGATGGGTTCATGCTCCCAGGTTTTGCCGCCGTCGATGCTGGCTTCAAACTGGCTTTTTACCGGTGTTGTTGCGGACGCAGCGACATACGCTGTATTGTCCGGCACCGGGACAGAGATGGTTAAAGCGGATAGTGGGGATGCCTGTGTATTCTTGTAGGTCATCCGGTATTCAATAATATCCCCCGGCCCGGCTTCACCCGCCGGCTTCAGGACTTCTTTATTCTCTTGCTGCTTGACCAGCCACGCACTCATGTGACTTTCCAGCACATCGGCATTGGCGGTGGCCGCCGTCGTTAAGAGCGCGGTAAGAAGAACCGCTTTTATCCTCTCAGTTATCTTAGTCATCACTCAGCCCCACTTACTCTTTATTGACAGTTATTTACATTAATAGGCAGCATCCTATCCTGCTACATTCCGCGAGCCTATCGTCAAAAACCGTAATAACCTCAATAAAAGTTTAATCGTAATGATGAAAATCTTTACAAAGAACAGGATTCACAAACAACACACCACTTTCGATCAGAGGACTTTACAAAAGGTGACGCACCGTCCTATTAAAATGTCGCTTCTGCGTAATTAACGCACTACAGAATGAAGTGAAGGCAAAACGAAACCGCGCAACGTATCTGCCTGCAACAGACTCAAATTGCCTCGACTTCGATGGTCACCGTATCGGTATAAACCCCCGTCGGCTTGCCGGACTGCTCCCCCTGCTTCACGACAGCCTTCACCTCCATGTTATCGCCATCAAGACAGGTTCGGCTCAACGCGCCATTCCAGACGTCATAGTCCTGATAAGGCACTATCACCCGCCGGTTTCTCGGAGCACTTGTCGCACGTATATGAACCTCATAAGCGATGGATGCCGTGTCCGGACCTTTCAGTGAGAAGCCTCCCTTCTCCCCCCAGGCACGAAGCCTGAAGACACTTCCTCCCTGACTGAAAACACAGAAGGGGCGATAACCGCTGTCGATATCCTTTTCCCCGTCACTGGACAGCGCAATGTCCTCAAGACCAGAGATCCTGACCCTGGAAGGAATCTTCAGGTCAACATCAAACCGGGCGCTATCTTCACTGGATATCAGGTTGGATTCCCATCCTCTCAAATTCATTTTTGCGCTGTAGGTACCGGGCAAGGCGCTATCCAACGCCATTGCAGCCACTTTAATCCGAAGCTCGGCATCCACCGGGTATCGCGTGCCGGGAACAAAACTCCCGTGATCATTGCCATCGGCAAGGTCTGTCACCGTATTGCCGCCCTGTGAAAACAGGACACTGACCAGCTTAAGGTTCGGATCCACGACACCCGTGTCACGGGTAAAGCCAAAATCAGAGGCCCGCAGGTAATAATCTTCACCACTGTATGGCCACCAGCAGGATCCCCAGCCATAACACGACTGCAGGCTGAAGGGAATCACACCCTCCAGATCGCCCTCATCCCAGGTCCCCAGATCAAAGGTGTAAACAGACTCACCGATATTGAACCAGGCCATTCCAGGTAGGGAGAAAACCGTCAGCAACAGGCACAGGAAGATACGCATACAACTCTGACATCATGCAAGAGGAACAATAAGGGTGATCAACAGCAAAACCAGTGTTTGGTGTTATTCACTTACAGCGGCGACATATACATGACAATTCGTCAAAGCACCATGCCGTTGGCGAAAATCATTTTGCAAACAAGAGAGATACAGCCAACCCTGCATTCAATCCTACTGCACAACGGCAGGCTCAACCTCATTTTTAGTAATGGCCATCTGCCCTTCCAGCACCGGCGAACAATCAGCTTTCGCCAGATCAATGGAACCCATCTGCTGCACATAACCGCTGTCGGGCGTCGGGACGGGCACGCTGCAAAGCCAACCGTTATCCAGCTCAACGTTGATGTTGCCGGTATCAGCACGGCTTTCCAGCTGGAACAGCCCCATGTCATCGGACTGAGCCGGATACAGCCCACCATTGATACGGGCATCGATTAAAGGCTCACCACCAAACAGCAGGCGACCAAACAGCAGTTTCAGGGCAATGGCTTCGTAATCCATTGAGACTACGTTACCCGGATACAAGGTTACGCTCCGCTCACGCTCATCAAAATCGTACAGGGTGGACGCACTCGGGCTTAAACTGATCCGGTACTGGCGATAGGGAGACAGCGGAATCACCGAGGGTCTTCCGACGACAGCATAACCACGACGCTGGCCGTCAATCTTCACATCGAAAATATCCCCTTCATTACCGTCGACATTCACGACCAGCGCACTCTCAGCCTGGCGCTCACCACCAACCGCAAGGTTATCTCCATCTGTGAGGAAGCTGGTGCTGAAGCTGGCAGAATAGGAGGTGGTGGAGTCGGTCTCGCCACTGACATGATTCAGGTTCAGATCACCGCGGCCCCAGCTGTTTCCGACCTGTAAACGGGCATCATAACGTTCGTCACCTGAGCCGGCTTCAGCGCCGATATCGGCACGCACTGTGCTGTCAAACAGCTCACGATCATCCCAGCTGGCCGCAAGGCGCAGGTTTTCTGTGCGGTCGATATCACCGGCCGTGTCGCGGTATTCCGCCCGTGGCGTGGCGCGCCACGTCCAGCGATCATCACGCAGGCGGAATTCAAAGCTCATCAGGGCAACATCCGTATCACCGGAACGGCTGAGCCCCAGGCTCATATCAATATTGTAATCCGAAGTGCGGAACATATTGACCCGGTAATCCACGGCATGTGTACGCGTTGTGTCGCCATCATCCTGCCGACTATCACTGTAGCGATAGCTCATGGTACCGGTGATAAAAGGAAAACTGACAGAGACATTGCTCTGTTCAAAGCCGCTGCCCAGCAAAGAAGGACGATCGGTCTCATCTTCTGTTGTGATGGCCGTATCGTCATCTTTCCAGAGACGACGATAACTGGCATTGGTAGAAACCTGCCCATAACGGAGGCGAGTAATCAGGTTAAAACCATAGTCACCGTTATTGGCCAGCATCACCGAGGGCGAGAGTTCATACAGGTAACCGAGGTTGAAAAGCCCCAGTTCCACCAGACTGTCATCATTGGTCGCCGCCATGGCGACAGTACCTGCCAGGGTATCGGCCAAACGGCGACTGACGCCGGCACGAGTTAACCATTGTTCTGTGGAGGACGGCAGCGTATCGCCGCTGCTTCTATCCAGCACGCGCCCAGTTTCTGCAAAATACTGCCACTCCCCTTCCGGCGGGAGCTGAAACTGTTTGGCAAAGAAGCGGGTTTCCTGGCTGATCACATTACCGCCCTCATCCAGAATACGTATCTCGATATCGTATGCACCGGAAGGAAAGGCCGACGTATCCAGCTGCTGGCTACCCGCCTCAAAGAAGTAGGAGGTGATCAGGCGATCATCCCGGCGGATTTCGACACGTCCCCGGGTCGGCAGAAACACATCCAGCGGTGTGCCACCGGTGTAGTCCGTATCTTCACGGGTGTTATCCGAGGAAGCGATCCGCGTACCTAACAAGGTACGGTCAGAGGTAAAACTGAGACCAAAGGCACTGCTACCAACGATCCCCGCATTGTACTCAACCCCTTCAAAGTTACGGCGTCCGTAGAGGTCATTAACCTGAAAATGTTGGTTTTTGGTGTAATCCCAGTTGAAATAGACGCTGTTTTCACGATACGCGAACTGGCTCAGACCACTGAGCGTGTAGTCATCGTCACTATCCGCTGCATCCGAGCCGGACCACGCCCCACTGACGTTTTGCAGCAAAGACAGTCCGGCATCCGACGGCGGCAGGTATTTACGCACTTCCGCATCCCGGGTCAGCAGGAAACGACGGTTAACGAAAACATCCAGACGGAAGCGGTTTTCATCGAAAATAACGCCTGCTACAACAGGATCCAGCAGGCCACAGTTTTTGGAGTCATTGGTTGGACACACATCGCTGCTATGCGTTTCCAGCTCACCGCTCAGGGTAACTTCAATCAGCGAAGGGTCATTGATGTTACCGATCAAGCGCACGACTGCCGCAGGATCTGACAGACGAATCATCTGCGGGCTGAACGTCGCAATCTGGGAGGTCAGATAACGATTGCCATAGTAAATATCAATCAGAGATCGCTGCGGGGCAGCCAGATCTTCAAAGCCCGCAGGAGCATCATTCATGGCAAGAAAGACTGGAACTTTAGCAACTGCTGGCGATAGATAAACCGCAGACAATAGACAGACTGGGAATAAACTCCCAACAAACTGTCTTTTTATCTGCGGTTTAATCATAAAAACCCTAGATCGAGCCAACACAAACCAATAATCCAGCCAACATCAGCCAAAGAAAAGCCGTTTCCAGCTAGAAATTAAAAGACCACTCTCAAAACAGTGGTCTTTTATTTAGTGATAAGACAAATAGCGAACTGGCCTCACACAAATCAGGCAGCAGTAAAAGCCACTCAATGCTGCTGAAACTTATTCGCTCTTCACCAACAAAGTTTCAGCAATCAACCCATTGCATTACTGAGGAGTAACAAGCATGGTGATGGTATCGCTATAGGCTCCAGATGATAGACTCGGTGCTGAAGTGAACCAGAGTGAAATTCTGGCATTTTGATTAGCACATGCAAGACTAGGATCTGGCTGCTGAGCCAATGGCCCCGCTTCCATATCACTCGCAACTAGCTTGTTGGCACCAACAGCATCGGTTTCATCGAGCGTTCCTGATGCTGAGCCTATGCCCTCTACTTTAAGCTTGTAAGCAATTGCGGCCGCACCTCCCCCAGTACCATCGGTAAGGGTAAAGTCATTAGCACTTGTAACTTCTAACTCATACGTATTTGAATCCACTGCTTTGTTAGAAAAAACACAAATATCCTGTGTTTTTTCTGCGCCTGCAAGATGAGTATCCGTCATAGCAAGGTCGCTTAAGCCCCATATTCTCGCGAGAGAACCTTTGATATATGTGATATCAAAATTACCAGTTGATGTCGTATCCAAGGCACATGTAGTCGAACCATCACAGTCCAGCGCATACACCTGGCTACTCATTGCACCCAGCAAAACAGCAGCAACAGCCCCTAGCTTCAACCCTTTTTTCATCGTTTCACCCTCTTCACCTTGCTGTTCTTGTTACATCCAAATGTTGGAAATATGTATTTTCCCTTACACATCATTCTTCCATCTTGTGACGCAGGTCACAAGATGGAAACTATCATTATCTGTCACATAAATTCACAATAAGCGACACTTTGACACGATAGTGCATACGGCATACCTGCATAACCCTGACACCCTTAACACATCCCAATGACACTTCCCCCAGCCACCTCACTAAAACAAACATTTCTTCACGACATTCAATCCCCTGTTACAAGACCGGCTTAACCTCAACCTGGCTCAACGGTGAGATAAAGCGTGCCGGTATACACACCGGCCGGTTTATTGGCGATCCAGCCATCGAGAACAACAATGCGAACCTTGGTATTCGTGCCCCCGTTACAGTCCAGGCTGCTACCCCCCTGTGCCAGCATAGTTGTCGCCTCTTCTGAAATTTCCAACTTAAACAGGGGGTGGTCAGTGAGTAATCAATGA